>JAWXAX010000217.1 GCA_034439735.1 Rhodothermales bacterium
ATGCTCTTGCTGTCTGCGGCGAGCCGCTTGGATTCGGAATCGCAAGCGGGCTGGAGATCTTCTTTCGCGGAGAATCCGGCGAAATCGAACGCTCGCCGCAGACAGCCAGAGCATGCACTGACGCATCGATACCGCAGCCCGAGATGTTTCCACCCGGGATGACCCCGGCGATCAGCACAAACTGATTGTGGCGAAATTCGTAGCCGGCGTTCACGGGCCGACCGTGTGAATTCCAGTTCCGTATAAATGCATCGACACGGTCGGACAGTGTGGCGGATTCGGCGTCCGTCAGCGGGCGGTCGAGCGCATAGATCCACAGACGGCTGGAGCCGGGGAGTTGATCGAACGGGAACGATGGAGTCATAACAGAATTACGGTTAGTTTGGGGCATTGTACCGACAAATCGCGGGAAGGATCTCGTCTATAATCACGTAGGCTATCAACGGATACGATACCCATAGACCGTCATGAAAACCATCTATCTGGTTCGCCACGCCAAGTCGGATTGGTCTGGTCCGATCGAGCGAGATCACGACCGTCCCCTCGCGCCGCGCGGGGTGGAGGCGGCTACACGGATGGGGGCGTGGCTGGCCGCAACGGATGCGCCGCCACAAAAGGTCGTCAGCTCGACGGCCCGCCGCACACGCGAAACCGTGCGGTTGATGCTGGATGCCGCCGGCTGGAGCGTCCCGGTCACGTATTCCTCGGCGCTGTATGAGACGGACGGTGAGCGGTATCTGGAGGTGCTGCGTGCCCTGCCGAAGCGGGTGGGGCGGGTGATGTTGGTCGGCCACGAGCCGGCGTGCAGCGAATGTGTGGGGCTGCTCATCGGTGGGGGTGGTGTGCGATTTGCAACGACGACAATCGCGCGTATCGACCTGGCGTGCGCCACCTGGGAGGCCATTCAGCCCGGCGCCGGTGAGCTGTACTGGTTGATGCCGGCGCGGTTCAGACCGGTCGACCCTATTGGCGATTAAAGTTCGCCCGCCACCGGTCGATACCCCCTTTGCCACCTGTCGCACGCGCTCCCCGGGCCCGATGCGCCATCCCCCCTACTTACCACCAGGATCGTATGTTGCAGCAATCCGAGGACGAAATCCTCCGTGTCCACCAGGAGATTACCACCGCCTTCGACGAAAGCATCCGCGCCAACAACCAGGACTGGTTGAAGTACTTCTGGCAGATCATGATGGAGGACTCCAACCTCTCGCGTCAGGCAATCATCGACTTGATGCTCGACGAGTTGAATCGCGGCAACACCTGTTCGAAGGAGATGCTGCGCTCGATCCTGGAGCACGACATCGACTGAGCGCCCGGAAGACGCTTCGGGTCAGTCCGGATTTTCGTAGAAGACGTACGGCGTGGAGTAGTCGCTGATCTCGAAGTAGACCTTCTTTTCGTCAGGATCCACGACGCCGTTCAGGTTGGCGTCCATCACGCCGTAGCCGAAGCGGTAAGGGCGGTCAATTCCGCCATCCGTGGCGGAGGCCGTCGTGAGTTTATCAATTTCCATGAAGCGGCGCACGAGTTGATCGCCGGCGTAGATTTCGAGTACGCCGTCGGTGCCCGTCCAGTTTTGAACGGCCCGGCCAAAGCGGTTTTGTGTTTCTTGCGTGCAGCCGGCCAGAAGCAGGAGGCCGGCGAAGAACGAGCCAGTAATCGTTTTCATATCGGGTATGCTGGGATGATCGTCATTTGGGTCGGTTCTTCAACGGCCGACAGGCAGGGATGGTTGCTGCCCGCGAAAATCGATCATGAACGTCGGGTGACGCGTTTTCGCCGCGCGGCTCCATCAACCAGCGCGTCCAGCTCCGGCACATCGAGCCGCGGCTCAGAGCGGGGGATGGCATTCTGGGCGGTTTTAGCCGATGAGTAAGTCGGAAAAGTTCGTTTTGAGCACCGTGTAGAGCCGGTGAAGTGGCAGCCCGACCACCGTGTAGTAGTCGCCCTCGATGCCCGACACGAACAGGGCGCCCCGGTCGTCCTGGATACCGTACGCGCCGGCTTTGTCCATCGGGGACCCGGTAGCAACATATGCCGCTATTTCGCGCTCGTTTAACGTAGCGAAGGTGACGCGGGTGGCCTCGTGCGCCTCGATGCGCCGGCCGCTGGGAGCATGCGCCAGGGCGATGCCGGTGTAGACGACGTGGGTACGGCCGCTTAGCCGGCCGAGCATATCGACGGCCTCGTCTGGCGTCGCCGGCTTGTTGAGGATCTCCCCGTCCAGTACAACAATCGTATCCGCCGCCAAAACGAGTGCATCGGGGAATTGATGCGCGACGGCGGTGGCCTTGCGCTCCGCCAGACTCTCGACAATGGCCGGCGGGGCCAGGGAGGAATGAAACGACTCGTCGACGTCGGGCGCGGCCCGGTTGAACGTCAATCCCAGTTGTTCGAGCAGTTGTCTTCGGCGGGGGGATGTGGACGCCAGGACGAATGGGCAGGTGAATTTCATGGAGAAGGGTAGATGGCGAGGTCAGGTGTGCAGCCAACGCTCCGAGAATCGGTTGACGAAAAACCACCCGGTGAGGAGCAGCGCGACGGCCATTCCGACAATGCTGACCCAGTCGCCATAGGTCACATAAAAGGTGCGTTCGGTGGCGATGGGGGCATGCACGGTGAGCGCGCGGCGCTTCATCCAGTCGGTGGCGACTTCGATACGCCCCGACGGCAGAATGAGGGCGCTCGGGCCGGCGACGGTGGCGAGCACGACGGCGCGGCGTGTTTCGATGGCACGGAGACGAGTAAATGCCAGGAATTGCCAGGGACCAAAGGAGCGGCCCCACCAGCCGGTTTGCGCCACGACCACGAGGACATCCGCCCCCATTTTGACATAGCGGCGGGTGTAGTCTCCAAACAGGCTCTCAAAGCAGATCAACGGACCGACCTGGCGTGCGCCCACCGGCAGGAGGACGCGTTCGCGGCCTGGCTGGTACCCGGCCACGCCACCGGCCTCGACCCGCATGAAGTCCAGATGGGGCAACACGGACTCAAAGGGTATCCGCTCGGCGAACGGCACGAGCTTGTTTTTATCGTACCGCAGGGTGGGCAGCGCGGGCCGGTAGAGCAGAGCGCTGTTGGCGAAGCTAAGGGCCGGCAGGCGACCCGGCGCATCGGCGATGGCGCCGGTGAGGAGGGGAATGCCGTGTCCATCCACCCACGACCGCATCCGCTCGGCCGTATGGGGTGCGTTGCGCAGCACCGTGATCGCTGTCTCGGGCCAGATGAGCAGGTTGGGCGCGGGCGCGGCGTGCAGGAATGAGTCCGACAATGCCACCAGGGCATCGACCTGCGCCGTCTTGTCTTCCGAGGCCCACTGCTCGGGCGCCGACGCGGGCTGGACTAGCCCCAGCGTAACGGTGGTTTCCGCGCCAAAGGTGTCGTCAATGCGGAAGGCGCTGTAGGCGTACGACGCCATGAAGAGGATCACGACCGAGATCCCGGCGGCTATACGGCGGCGTTTGTGCACCCCCGTGATTACAAAAAAGAAACACAGATTACATAGCCATACCCACAGCGTGAGACCCGGCACGCCGGCGAGGTCCGCGATCTGGTTCAGCGATGGGGCGCCCGCCAGGGTGTTGCCCAGCAGGGGGCCGGGCATGGCGAAGGGACCGTGGCTGATGCCCCATTCGATGGCGACAGAGAACGAGACCAGAGCCGCGCAGCCCAGCGGAATGCCGAATTGCCGGCGGATGGGAATGGCCAGCGCAAAGGGCAGCGCCAGGAGCATGGGCAACACAAAAAAGCCGCTGAGGGACGCCCACGCCGCGTCCGGGAGCCGGTGCAGGAGTGGCCACGAAAAGACGACGAGGAACGTGACGAGCAACGCAAAAAAACTGTCCAGGTACATCAGACGCATGTCCGTCTGATAATACCAGAGACGCAGGAGCGGCAGGAGCGCGAAACTCCCCAGCACCGGAAACGGGAACGGTGGGAAGCTCAGGGCGAGCAAAAAGCCACACGTCAACGCGCCGCGAAGGCGCGCGGCGACATCAGGCGCATGGCGTGACGGAACGTATCGGGCCGCTTCCGGCGGTAGGTGCATGGGGACGTAACGAGCTTGAAAATTGAGACTACTGACGATAGCGAATCTGATGCTTTTTTGCATCCTATGTCGCATATTCACGTGACCGTTGGATCCCCGGCGCACGGTACAGTATTTGATCTCCCCCACCCAGGAAATGTAGACGGTCGCCCCTCCCTGCGGGGTGAAGCGGCCGAGTTGTTGTGCCATCGCCGGCATCGCGTGTTGTGGCCGGCACATTACCCCCAGGTGTATGATCGACAGCGTTGAAGGAACGGGACCGCGAAAATCAGCCGGAGATACCCGTCCAGCGTACGAGTTTATCGTGCACAGCGTCCGTCAGCAAGGCGATGGCGATGGACCTGATCTGGTGCTGCGCCGCAGCCCGATCGATAGGCCCGGGCAGCCTGCGCGCGAAGACGTCACCGTCATCGTCCGTGAAATAAACGCTTCCGCTGAGGAAAAAAAGTCCGTGGATGGGGCTGCACCCGAACTAAAGCCGATCGCCGACCGGGTGGCCGAGTACGTCGCCTCCCTGTCCGACGACGTGACGGAGGAGGTGGTGCGGGTGGTCGACTTCCTCATCGCCGAGGAGGAGCGTGTCGAAGCGCCGGCCGACCTTGCCGGCCCGTTCACCTCGGACGGATCGCCGTTCGCCGACTCTGCGCTTCCGACGGCGCCGTCGCCCAATCGCTACACAAAAAGAGTTGAATTCGATCGTTCCTGATCGTATCTACACGCAGGCGTTTCCACCGCTTCTCCCTGCGTGACATGAAGGCTTACCTGCGGCTCCTGGTCTACCTGGCCCTCACCGGCGCGCTTCTGTTTATCCTCCTCGAGCCTCTCGGCGGCGTTCCCGCGTTGGGGCGATTGCTCGATCCCTGGGAGGGGCTCTACCACACGGCCCGCTCGGCCGAGCCAGCCGGCACGCTGGATTCCGCCGTCATCCCCGGCAGCAAAGGCCCCGTGGACATCGTACGCGACACGCGCGGCGTGCCCCACATCTTCGCGGATAACGACCTCGACGCCGTGGCGGCGCTGGGGTTTGCAACGGCTCGAGATCGGCTCTTCCAGATGGATTTTCTGCCCCGTGTGGCGGCCGGCCGGCTGGCCGAGGTCATGGGTCCTTCGCTTGTCGCCACCGATCGGATGCTTCGGAAAACGGGCATGGAATGGGGTGCTCGCCGCAACCTGGACCGCATCGTGAAGGCCGGCGGAATCGAGTGGAATATCCTCGACGCCTACTCGCGGGGGGTGAACGCCTACCTGGACGGGCTGGACGAAGCGGAGCTACCCTTTGAATTTCGCCTGCTCGGGTATAAACCCGCGCCGCACACGCCGCTGCAGTCGCTGCTCGTCCTGCAGTACATGGTGTACGACCTCACGTTTCGCTCGCCGGCCGCGGAAGGCGCCCTCGACTCCTCGCTGGCCGAGCTCTTTCCCGCGTATCCACCCCTCAGCGTGCCCATCATGCCCGAGCCCGGCGGCACCGTGCTGGACGCGAACCGCCGGCCAATCTACTCGGAGTCGGGCTATTTCATGGCGGATGCCGGATCGCCGCCGGACGGCATTTCATCGCTCGCGGAAGGCTGGCTGCCCGGCAAGGGCTCCAACAACTGGGCGGTGGATGGGCTGCGTTCGACCACCGGATCACCGATACTGGCCGGCGACATGCACCTGTCGCTCTCGCTACCGGCCATCTGGTACGAAGTGCATCTCGTCACCCCGTCCATGAACAGCTACGGCGTGACAATCCCTGGTGCCCCCCTGCCCGTCGAGGCGTTTAACGACCGCCTGGGCTGGGCCTTCACCAACACAGGAACCGACCAGATCGATCACTTTGCCCTGCAAGTCGACGCCGGCCGTGGCGCCTATCTCCATAACGGCTCGTACCGTCCATTCGAAATCGTCGTCGATACGATCGCCGTTCGGGATGAGCCGCCCCGGATCGATAGCCTGTATTTTGCGCACTGGGGGCCGGTGGATATGGATCGGGAGATCCCTATGGCCATACGCTGGGTGGCGCACGACTCCAGTCGCGCCCTGCGCGCGTTGTGGCAAATGAATCGGGCGACCAACTTCCAGACCTTTCAGGATGCCCTGCGGTACTGGGATACCCCGATGCAAAACATCCTGTATGCCGATGTCGACGGTAACATCGCGATCCGCTCTACCGGCTACCTCCCCATTCGGGCAAGCCGCGATGGGACCGGTCTGCGGGACGGCGCCCGCGATGATCACGCCTGGGTCGGACGCGTCCCGTTTGACGAGTTGCCCTTTTCGTTCAACCCGGCTCAGGGTTATCTGGCGTCGACCAATCAGGTGCCGGCAGACTCGACCTATCCCTATTTCCTTGGCCGCTCCTGGGAGAGCGGCTACCGCTCGCTGCGCATCGACGCCCTGCTGAGCGGCCAGGAATCCCATGCGCTCGACGACATCAAAGCGTACCAGTCGGATGTGTATGTGGTGCAGCGCGACCTGTTTGCGCCCCTGCTGGATTCCCTTTCGGGGCTTTCGCCCCGGGCGCAGGAGCTTCGGGCGCTCCTCAACAGGTGGGGGGGCGAGGCGTCCGTCGACCGACCGGAGCCGCTGGTGCTGGATATCTTTCTAAAAAGTCTCGCCGGCCTGGCGTGGGACGAGCCGCTCTTCGATCGCGTGGGCGAGCCCGAGGAAACCGTGCTGTACGACCTGCTCGTCGAGCATCCGGAGTCGGAATGGTTCGACGTGCAGGACACAGCCTTCCGGGAGCAGGGGGAAGACGTCCTACGGCTGGCCATCGAGGCGTCGGTGGACAGCCTCGAACTCGGCTACGGCTGGGACCGGGCCGCTGGCGATGGGGGGATCACCACCAGGTCGTGTTTCGCCACTTCACACGCAGCGAGGCGCTTCGGACCCTGTGGCGCGGGCCGTTTGAATATCCCGGGTTTGCCTCCACGCTGTCGCCGGCGGGTAGCCGGGTGACGACACACAGCGCCAGCTGGCGCATGGTGGTGGATTTCTCCGCTCGGCCCCCGGTTGGATACGGCGTCTACCCCGGCGGGCAGAGCGGTAATCCTTTTAGCGCCCTGTACGATCGGCATATCGAGACCTATCTCCGGTTCGAGCACTATCCCTTGTTCAAACCCGTCTCGGCCGATCAGGCGCGTGCCGGCGACATGGTCTCATCCCAGCGGTTGGATCCGGGATGATCCGCGGGTGAAACGGTCCCAGGGGTGTCGGCATGGGATCGAATAAAAGCGGGTTCTGGCTTGCAGGTAACCCATTTTCGGCCTAATGTTGACGCCGACACACGACACCCTCCTGGACGATAAGCCGGGGGGCGGGGCACGTGTTCCACCACGCGTCGAGGCCGTCGCGCCACAGGATTCAGAGTTATGAACGATCATACAGAGCTTCGATTTTCTTCCCGGCTAGGGCTCATCCTCAGCGTACTTGGGATTGCGGTAGGGACGGGCAATATCTGGCGGTTTCCCAGGATCGCGGCGCAGAATGCGGGCGAGGAGGGCGCCGGCGCTTTTTTGCTGGTCTGGTTGCTGTTTCTGTTTATCTGGAGCATCCCCCTCATCATGGCCGAGTATGCGCTGGGCAGAAAGGGGCGGATGGGGTTGATCGGCACCTTTTCGCTGGTTGCTGGTGAGAAGTTTGCGTGGATGGGCGCCTTTATCGGGTTTGTGGCAACGGCCATCATGTTTTATTACTCGGTCGTGACGGGCTGGTGCATCTACTATTTCGTGCAGACGGTATCCGAGCCGCTGCCCTTTACCACGGGCGCAGCACAGGGGGTTTGGGATCAATTCCAGGGTGGATATTCACCTATTCTGTACCACGGCCTGGCCATGCTGGTGGGCGGGCTGATCGTCTGGAAGGGCGTTTCTTCCATCGAGCGCGCCAATAAAGTGCTGATTCCAGCGCTGTTGATCATCGTGCTGGTGGCCCTGGGCCGCGCCGTGACACTCGATGGCGCTTCTGCCGGGATCCGGTATCTGTTCACGCCACAGTGGGATACCCTGGCAAACCCTCGGCTCTGGCTGGATGCGCTGACGCAGAACGCGTGGGATACGGGCGCCGGCTGGGGGCTGATCCTTACGTACGGGGCTTACATGCAGCACCGTCACGGGGTCGTTAAAAACGCCTTTATCACCGGTATTGGCAACAACACGGTTTCCCTGCTGGCCGCGATCACGATATTTGGCGCCTGCTTCGCGATCCTCGGGGCGAGCATGTCGCAGAGCGAGGTGCTTGCGGTGATGCAGAACAGCGGGCCGGCGTCGACCGGGCTGACATTTATCTGGATGCCGCAGCTGTTCAGCAAGATGCCCCTGGGGACGCTCTTTGCCTCGCTGTTTTTTCTAGGACTCTGTTTTGCCGCCTTCAGCTCGCTTATCTCCATGATCGAACTCGCCGTTCGTATTCTGGTGGACGGAGGCCTTTCCCGTAATCAGGCGGTCCTCTCGGTGTCGGTCGTCGGCTTCTTGCTGGGCATCCCCTCGGCGGTGAATCTGACGTTTTTTGGCAACCAGGATTTTGTCTGGGGGGTGGCGCTCATGATCTCCGGGGCGCTGATCGCATTTGCCGTCGTACGCTTCGGAGTGGCCCATTTTCGTCGAGAGGAAATCAACGGGACGCCGATGGATTGGAGCGTGAGCAAGTCGTGGGATCTACAAATGCGGTACACGATCCCTCTTCAGGCTGTGTTGTTGCTGGGCTGGTGGTTGTATCTTTCGGCGACGGAGTACGCGCCGGACTCGTGGTACAATCCCCTTGATCCCTACAGCGTAATGACCTGTATCGTGCAGTGGCTGGGGGCGGCGATCGCGCTCATCATCGTGAATGGCTGGCTGGTCGCGCGGTTGAAGAAGAGTGCGCTGAGCTCGCTCTGAGCCGGTCGTTACTCCTGGGGTAGCATAGGGGGGGGCCGGCGGTAGGGTGTATCGTTGCACCAGGTGGACGTGCGAGGCATTTCCGGAGAGGATAGATCCGTGCTTCCGGAATCCTGTTTTTATGCCACGACTTGCCAGGCACAGGGATCGGCTACGCTCCGTCACGCCGAGATATCCCGGTCGAGGTTCGTTGACGAGGCGGCAATTCCCCAATCCTGGACATTGGCATGCTATTCGTGAACTGCCGGCATGCGCTCTTCGTATGTGGTCGGTAGTGGATGCGCCCTGGTCAGAATAAATCCCCTTTTCATTACTGTTACGTCGATTTTAGCTCGTTTTTCCATATGAAAGCACCGCTTTTTCGTAGTGCCGCCTGGTATCTTTTTATCGCCCTGAGCGCGTTTTTATCCCGCCCCGTTGTGGGACAAGTCAGCGAAGTACCCGTACCGGAGGTTTCGGAAGGTACCGCCCCGTGGAAGAAACGACTCATCTATCGCCCTGCCACGGCATCAAAAGGGGGGGCGCAAGCCGTGGCCTTTGATCCGAGCGGGCTGCAAGGCGAGAGCCTCGTGCTGCCGACCACCCTCCAGTTTGGTCCGGACGGCCGGCTCTACGTCGCGCAGAAAAACGGCTTGATTGTCGCCTATACGGTGGTGCGCAACGGGCCGCAAGACTTTACCGTGACGAACACCGAGTCGATCACGCTCATTAAGAACAACACCCCGAACCACGACGACGACGGGGAGCTGAACACGTCGACCAGCCAGCTCACGAACAACCGGCAGATTACCGGCATCTACGTGACGGGCACGGCGCAGAACCCGATCATCTACACGACGTCGAGCGACCCGCGCGAGGGCGCCGGCGACGCCGGCGGCGGCGTCAACGACTCGGGTCTCGATACCAACTCCGGCATCCTGCACCGCCTGACGAAGTCGGGCTCGTCGTGGACACGGCTCGACCTTGTGCGCGGCCTGCCGCGTTCCGAGGAGAACCATTCTACAAACGGCGTCGTGATCGATCACGAAACGAACATCCTGTACCTGGGTGTGGGCGGCTTCACGAATGCCGGATCGCCATCGAATAACTTCGCCCGCATCACCGAATACGCACTTTCGGCGTCCATTTTGGCCATCGACCTGGATATGCTGGCTGCCATGCCGGTCCAGGGCTCCGGCAACGCGGCTTATGTCTACGATCTCCCAACCCTCGACGACCCGACGCGGCCGAACGTCAACGGCATCGACAACCCGAATACTCCCGGCTACGACGGCATCGATGTCGGCGATCCGTGGGGCGGCAACAACGGCCTGAACCAGGCGAAAGTGGTGGCTGACGGCCCCGTTCGGCTCCATGCCACGGGTTTCCGGAATCCGTACGACCTTGTGATCATGAAGTCCCCGGGAGCCGAGGGGCGGATGTACTCGATCGACAACGGCGCCAACGCCGGGTGGGGCGGGCATCCGGTCGGAGAGGGCACCTACCCGGGCGCCAGCGCCGGCCAGTGCACCAACGCCTACAACCCTGCGGAGCCCGGCTCGACCGGCCCCGGCCCCAACGACAACAAAGTCAACAACCTGAACGGGTTGCACTACATCCGAGAAGTCGACGCCGGCAAGCGGTATTATGCCGGCCACGCGACGCCGGTCCGCGGCAACCCTGAGGGTGCCGGCCTCTACACGTTCTTCGACGGGGTCGGGGTGTTCCGCACGAGCACCACGGGTCCGAACCCATTGCCGGCCGACTGGCCACCCGTGCCGACCAGCGAAGCGTATGAGGCCGAGTGTGATTTCCGGAACTCCGGCGAGGGCGACGGTTCACTGGTCGATTACGTCCCATCCACCAACGGGATGGCCGAGTACACCGCCTCTACGTTCGGCGGCGAACTGCAGGGCACGATCCTTTCTGCCTCGTTTGGCGGTGAAATCTATGTTGCCCGGCTTAATTCCAACGGCGATCAGGTCTCCAATGGCATCGAGACGCTGTTCTCGAACTTCGGCCTCACTCCGCTCGACGTAATCGCCCAGGGCGACGACGATCCGTTCCCCGGGACGATCTGGGCCGTCACGTTTGGCGCGCAGAACATCACCGTGTTCGAGCCCTTCGAAGGGGAATGCGTCGGCGGCCCGGGCAACCAGGACGACGATGGCGACGGCTACTCAAACAACGACGAAATCGCGAATGGCACCAATGAGTGCAACGCCGGCGACAAGCCCTCCGACTTCGACGGAGACTTCACCTCCGACCGTCTCGACCCGGATGACGACAACGACGGGATCGACGATGTTGTCGATGCCTTCGCCCACGATGGCTTGAACGGCATTGGGACTACGTTGCCGCTGGACTACGACCTGTTTAATGGCGATATCGGGTTCTTCGGTATCGGATTTACCGGTTTGATGACCAATGGCGATACGGACTATCTCGACCAATTCGACGACCAGCTGATTGCCGGCGGCACCGCGGGCCTGCTCACCGTGCCGGACGTCCCCTCGGGCGACGCCCTGGGAGGGCAGAACGATCAGTTCTCCGGCTTCCAGTTCGGCATCGATGTGGACGACGAGACGCTGCCCTTCACGATCCGCGTGCGGATGCAGTCGCCCTTTTTTGGCAACACGCCTCAGGGCGAGCAGTCACAGGGCTTTTACATTGGCGCCGGCGACCAGGACAACTACCTCAAGGTGGTCGTGAGCGCCAACGATGGGGATGGCGGTCTCGAGGTAGTCAACGAAAATGCCGGCACGGCCGTGCGCACCATGTATGCTACCGGCGGCAACGGCGACGCCCCGATTGCGGATAACCTGCTGGAAACCGACGTCGAACTCGACCTCTTTTTCCTCATCAACCCCGCCGATGGGACGGCCCACCCGGGCTATAGCATTGACGGCGCCGAAGTCGTCTATGTCGGTAACCCTGTCGCGCTGTCGGGCGCCAATCTCGCGACCTTGCAGGGTACCGGAACGGCGCTCGCCGTCGGCGTGATCGCCACTTCGGCGGCCACGGGCGCGACATATCCGGCCACGTGGGATAAGATCACGATCGTGTATGATGCCACCGGCGCTTCTGCGCTGGTCAAGATCGAGCCGCCCAACGACATCAACGAGAGCACGAATTCGGGCGGCAGCATCAAGATCACCAATACCTCCGAAAGCGGGCAGAAGATCGAGAGCGTGGCGTTCGACTTGCAGTCAACCCTGTTCCCGGATGCCGTGTTCGATCCGGACGGCACCGCCGGCGATCAGACCGGCAAGGGCTTCACACCCAGCCAAGGCGAGGCGGCGACGGGGTTGTCTGGACACACGTTGTCTGGCTTCCACAACACGGTCGATGGAGACGACGGTTTCGACGCGTTGTCCATCGAATTTACCGACTTCGAGCCCGAGGAGACCTTCACGTTCTCCATCGATGTCGACCCGACCAGCATCAAGGGCACTTCGGCGCCCGGCCCCGGAGAGTCGGGCAGTGTTTCTGGTCTCGAGCTTTCGGGCGCGCTAGTCACGGTGACGTTCGACGATGGGTCGAGCTATCAGGCCGAGCTGTTCCGCACGCCGGAAAGCCTGAGTGGGTCACAGAACATCATCGCTGGCGGATCGCTTGCGACGCCGGGGATCAGCATCGTCGGGCAGTCGGGGCTGCAGGCGAAAGTGGCGGACCTCGAGCATGTAATCCGTGTCACGGGGCCGGCCAATACGGACGTACGCCTACTGGTGGTCGAATCGGCACTGTTCATCACGGGTGACGGCTACGCTATCGATCCGTTCGAGGCCAACTCCGCGATCGCCATCCAGGAATTGACGGGCAACACCGGCACGCTCGGGTTGGTGGATTTCGAGGTGACGATCACCGACAGCCAGCCTGAGGGCGGCATTAACTACCTCGCGGCCGTGTTTACGAGCCCGACCGATGAAACAAGCCCGATGTCGGATGTCGTCGTGCTGGATTACGACCCGGCGGCCGTGCCCGTCACCTTGTACCGGATCAACGCCGGCGGGCCGGCCGTGAACCTCAACGGGGTGTCGTGGAGTGCGGACCTGTACAGCACCGGCGGGGCCACGTTTAGCAACAACGGGTTGGCGATTGCCGGCACAAACGACGACGTCCTCTACACCTCCGAGCGGTACGATCAGGGCGCCACGGGCTTCGGCTACAGCATCCCCGTGCCGGGCGACGGTGACTATAATGTGGCCATCCACTTCGCCGAGATCTTCTTCGGCGCGCCGGGTGGCGGCGTCGGCGGCGCCGGCAAGCGGGTGTTCTCGATCGACATCGAGGAGGGTCAGGCTGTGCTTACAAACCTGGATATCTACGCGGAAGTGGGCGCCACCACCGCCCTCATCAAGACCTTCGAGGGCATCACGGTCACCGACGGGTTGCTGGATATCTTCCTGACGTCGTCTACCCGCGAGGGCAAGATCTCGGCGATCGAGGTGTCGACCTTTGGCGAGCCCAGCACCGTCTCCGCGTCCCCGAATCCGATCAATTTCTCGGTAGGGGAAGTGGGCGTAGCGACGCTGGCGCGGACGCTCACCATCAGCAATGGCGGTGGGGCGGCGGTGACGGTCTCCGGCATCACCTTTACAGGTTCGAACGCGGGCGAATTCAGCTCGTCCTTCACCAACCCGGTCGTGATCGCAGCAGGTGGTACGACCACCGTGGCGGTGACCATGACGGCGGCGTCCGCCGGCCCCAAAACGGCGCAGCTGAATCTAGTACATACCGGCAGCGACGACCCGCTGAAGATCACGGTATCGGGTGTGGGTCAGGCCGTCCAACCCGGTAACGTGTTGTACCGCGTGAACGCCGGCGGACCGTCGCTTGCTTCGCTCGACGATCTGCGGATCTGGCAGGGCGATCAGGCGGTTTCGGCGGCAAACGCGCTGGGCCAGGCACAGGTAGGCACGCCTTCGCCGTACGTCAATACGGCGGCGGCCGGTAACTTCACCTTTGGCAAGCTGAACAGCGTCGTACGCGACGCGTCGGTGCCGTCGAGCACGCCGCTGTCGCTGTTCCAGACGGAACGGTGGGACGCGGCCGCTTCGCCGAACATGCTCTGGTCGTTCCCGGTCGAGGCCGGCACGCAGGTGGAAGTCCGCATCTACCTCGCGGAGATCTTCCTCACCGCCGGCAATAACGAGGTCGAAGGGCCGCGTATCTTCGATATCCGCGTGGATGGCGCGATCCCGGCCGGGTTCGATAACATCAATGTCTTTGCCGAGGTCGGTTCGAACGTGGGTATCCTGCGCTCGTTCGTCACGACCAGCGACGGGGCCATCGACATCGAATTCGTGAAAGACGGCGGTCAAGAATTGGCGGCGGTGAAGGGGATCGAGCTGATCGACCTCACCAATGTGGCCCGCGCCTTTACCCCTGGCTGGAATCTCATCGGCCTTCCCCTGACGCCGCCGAACGCCAACTACACCGCCATCTTTGGCGATCTGGCCCCGACGACGGTGCCCTTCACCTGGAACGGCGCGTATGTCCAGGAGGCCTCGATGGTGACCGGCAAGGGCTACTGGCTGAACGTGGCGCAGGGCGGCCTGCACACGTTCGAAGGCACGGCGGTCGAGTCGCTCACGCTGACCCTGGCCGATGGCTGGAATATGGTGACCGGCCCGGTCTGCGGGGTGGATGTGGCCGATATCGACGATCCGGCCGGCATCCTGATTGATGACACCTGGTTCGCGTATACAGGCGGTTATGTGCCGACGACGCTCCTGCAGCCCGGCATGGGATACTGGGTGGAGGCCAGCGCCGCCGGCACGATCGGTATCGATTGCAACGGCGGCAGCGGCAAGATGGCTACCGGCCGGACGGCTCCGGATGGGTCCTTCGGCACGATCCTGCTGTCCGACGGCGCCACGGGCTCTCAGACGCTGTATTACGGCGGCACGCTCGACTCGCCGACGCAGCTGCGCCCCTACCAGCTCCCACCGCATGCGCCGGAAGGCGGGTTTGATGTCCGCTTCACGAACGATGCTCTGTTGATCGACTCCGAGTTTGCCAGCATCACGCTCCAGGCGTCCGAGTTCCCGGTTAGTCTTCGCGTCGTGAAGCTGGCCGAAGGCGACAATAAGCTGTACGTCCAGCAGTTTAAAGGCGGCCAGTCTGTCGCTACGTCCGAACTGGGCGAGGATGAAACGGTGTTGGTCACGGATGAGGCTGTCACCGAGTTGTTCATCACGAACACGGTGTCGGTGGATGATGGCGAGGGCGCGTTGCCCGGCGCGTTCCGCCTCGCCGGCAACTACCCGAATCCGTTTAACCCCACCACGACCGTGGTCTTCGACCTGCCGGAGGCCGCGCAGGTACGCGTCGAGGTGTACGATGTGATGGGGCGTCGTCTTCTGGAGGTGCCGGCGCAGGCCTTCGGGCCAGGCGACGGCCACCAGATCCAGATCGACGCCACGGAGTTGGCCAGCGGTATCTATCTGTACCGCGTCGTGGCCGACATGAACGCGACGAGTGCGTTTGCTGTGGGCCGGATGAGTCTGGTGAAGTAACTCCCCCTGGCCCCCCATCCCAGAGACCCTCCAATGCGCCGAAAGATGATCCCCAGCGGTCCAGACCACTATCACCCCCGGAATCGAATCGAGGTACCTTTGGTTCGATGAAGGTCTGTTCTCAAGATTACTATCTACGAGAGACGAGCGGTCCAGTCACCGCTCGCCTCTCGATCCCGCTTCGTCCCCAACCGATTGTCAATTGCCGACCCTCGTGCCGGCTACATCTATGAAAACACGTGCTTCAATGGGCAGATTGTTATCTGTCATAGTGCTGTTTGGTTTGCTCAGCGTCTCTTCCGTCTACGCCCAGGTCGTATCCGACGCGCCGTTCCTCGAGCACGAGGGGCTTGTAGTGATGGAGACGGAGTCTGTGCCTCGTCCGCAACTGTGGAAGTTTCTGACGACCGAGCCTGGCTATACGGGCGCCGGCTATCTCCGGTACACGGGCCCCGATCAGCTCTTTAACCCGGGAGTGGATATTATCGAATACAACTTTGTCATCGAGAACCCAGGCATGTACGGCATGGTGATGCAGATGTCGCATCTGGGCGCTCCGGCAGGCGATATGCAGAACGATGTGTGGACGCGCATGGATGCGAACGGGACATGGATCAAGGCGTTGCACCCCTTTAGCCAGATGAACAATGGGTTCACCATGCACACCCAGTGGGCGCTCAAGGAGAACGGCGTCGAAGTGTTTCGGAACGCCGAGTATTTCCTGACGGCCGGCGTGCACACGTTCTTTATGGCGGCGCGCTCATTTAACGTGCGCGTGGACCGCATCCATTTCTGGAAGCTCGAAGCGCCCTTCAAGGTCTCTTTTGCCACATCGCGTGACGCCTCCTTGCCCGAATCGTTGCGCGACGCCAACATCCTGGCCGTGACGCCGAATCCGATCGTGGTGCCAGCAGTCGCCGCGGGTCAGAGCGGGGCGCCGTTTGAAGTGACGCTGGCAAATGCCGGGGACGAAACGATCTCGATTTCGAGCATTGCCCTCTCTGGCGCCAGCGCGGCGGATTTCTCCCTGTCCGCGACAAGTGGCGTTACGGTTCCGGCCGGCGGCTCTACCTCAATCAACGTGACGTTCTCGCCCGACCTCCAGGGCACCAAAACGGCGAGTCTGACCTTTACACACGACGGCCTCAATTCGCCGCTGGTCGTTCCCGTTTCCGGCAATTCAACCTCCGGAGGGACGGGTACGACGATTCTCTTCCGCGTCAACGCCGGCGGCCCGGAGATCCCGGATGGTGCTTACCCGTGGCTGGAAGACCAGTCGGCCATCGAGGGACACGACAACGGCGCCTCGAGTGTGGGCACGCCGCATCCCTACGTGAATGCGGTGGCGAACGGTGACTGGACATTTGGCCGCGACGAGACGATCACCCTCGACGCCTCGGTGCCGGCTGGCACGCCGGTGGCCCTGTTCCAGCGCGGTCGCTGGGATCCGTCGAGCAGCCCCTCGATGCAGTGGAATATCCCGATCGAGGCCGGCAAGGAAATCGAAGTTCGCCTCTACTTCGCCGAGCAGCTATTTAATGCGCCGGATGATCCGCAGGGCGTCAATGGGCCCCGTGTGTTCGATGTCGCCATCGAAGGTGTAGTGCCGGCGGAACTGGATAATTTCCAGATCGCGTCGACCGGCGTTGACCTGGGCATCATGCGCTCGTTTGTGATCGTGAGCGATGGCAATGTCGACATCGACTTCTCGAATATCACGCATGACCCGATCATCCAGGGCATCGAGATCCTCGAGATCAGCGGCCTCTCCCGTTCGATGAACGAAGGCTGGAACCTCGTGGGTGTACCGGTAACCCCGGCCAACACGAACTACGCCTCCGTCTTCGGGAATGTGGATGTTACCACGCAGCCCTTCCTATGGAACGGCCTCAACTACGCCCAGTCCGCTACGGTTGGCGCCGGCGCCGGGTACTGGTTGAACCTCGGTGCGGCAGGCACGCAGGACTTTGAAGGCGCGGCGGTAAACTCGGTCGAGTTTACCATGGACGCCGGCTGGCAGCTGATCTCCGGCCCGGGGTGTATCGTGCCCTTCAGCGCGGTGGACGACCCGTCCGGCATCCTCGTCGAAGGGACACTGTTCGCGTACGGCAGCGCCTATGAACCGGCCGCGACGCTGCTGCCCGGCTTTGGCTACTGGGTGCTCGCCGACGGCGAAGGCACGGTGACCATTACGTGCGGCGCGAGCGGCAAGACCGCCGGCGCCGGCCAGGTGCCCGATGTCACGACGTTTGGGATAATCACGGTTCAGGACATGCTGGGCGCTTCGCAGGAGCTGTTCTTTGGCGACTCGCTCGAAACTGCCGAGGACATCAACTTCTTCGCGATGCCGCCGGTAGCCCCGGGAGGCTCGTTCGATGTGCGGTTTACTTCGGACCATCGCCTGGCCGAAGGCGCCGAGGCCGTCATCCAGTTGCAGAGCACGAACTTCCCGATGGAGCTCACGCTGACGCAGTTGCCGGCGGATTTCCTGGGTAGCCTCATCGTGGAGGAGCAGGTGGCCGGCCAGGTCACCGCTAGCCACGTGCTGACGGCCGACGGGACGCTGTCGATCACGGATGCCAACGTGAACAAGCTCCGCATCGTCCTCCGCGCGACGGCCACGGCGGATGAATCGTTTGAAACGCTTCCGGGCCAGTTCGCCCTCCGCGGCAACTACCCGAATCCGTTTAACCCGACGACGACGTTGCTCTTCGACATGCCGGCGAGCGGCACCGTGACGGTGCAGGTGTTCGACATGCTCGGGCGGCAGGTGCTGGATATTCCGGCCGCGGCCTTTGGCCCCGGCGCGGCTCAGCAGGTACAGATCGATGCCCATGACATGGCGTCGGGCCTGTACATCTACCAGATCAAAGCCGACATGGCGCAGTCGACGGTCGTGCAGACCGGCCGGATGACGTTGTTGAAGTAACGCGGCACGCGGAGGTGCAGGGTCCGGCGGACCCCGCACCTCCGAGACTACCCTACGGTTCAAGAGGCGCGGCGGCTCCGTTCATGGAACGGCGGCCGCCGCGCTTTTTTGTGGACGGCCGCCGCGACGCCGGCTTGCCGTGACGACCTTCTTTTAGACGTCGCCCACTCGTCGTTCCCATTCCGGCGCCCTGCCGTTCTCGCGCCGACGACTCCAAGGATATCCACCCATGCGCACCTACTCCCTTTCACCGCACGCCGTTGGATCATTCGTCCGCCGGCTCCTACTTTTGACGACGCTCTTGGCGCTCGCCTCCCCTGCGTTCGCGCAGGTCGTCGTCTACCGCATCAATGCCGGCGGCGCCTTCACGCAGGCGGCCGACGGCACATATCCCGATTGGGCGGAAGACCAGCAGGAAGCCCTCAATCCGGCGCCCATCCAGTTCGCCAAAAAAGGCATCAACTCGCCCTATGTCAATGCCGACCTGGCCGGCGATCAGACGGCCGGGCGGAATCGGGCCGATGAGATCGAGTACCAGGGGGCCGTCGACCCCGGGGTGAACGCACTGCTCTTCAACACCCAGCGGTGGGATCCCGCCGTGCCGGCTCAGCACATGATCTGGCGCCTGCCGGTGGTCGCCGAGCGCGACTACCGGGTGGTGCTGCATTTCACCGAGCTGTTCAGCGCCGGCGTGGGCTCGCGCGTGTTTGACGTCCAGGTCGAGGGGCAGCTGCGCCTCGACAACTTCGACATCCTCGGGCAGACCGGCAATCAGGAGAAGATCGTCGTCTCCCGCTCATTTGACGCCGTGGATCTGGACGGTGACAATCACATCGCCGTCGAATTCATCGCCCAGGTCGGCATCCCCGCGATCAGCGCGATCGAGTTGCTGGATATGTCGTCGGACAACCAGGCGCCCGTAGCCACACATCCGGGCGATCAGGTGAGTGAACCCGGCGATGCCATATCGCTCCAGATACAGGCATCGGACCCCGATGGAGAGGATCTGACATTCGGCGCCCAGGGGCTGCCGACCGGGCTGGTGATCTCGCCCAACGGCCTGATCTCCGGTGTGATCGATCCGGCCGCCGAGGGGCTGTTCGAGTTGCGCGTGATCGTTGTCGATGACGGCTCCCCGACGCGGGGGGTGTTTGTGCCGTTTCGCTGGGTAGTCGGCAGCGCCGCCCCGATCATCGTCGACGCGATCGAGGACCGGATGGTGCTGGATACAGCCCCCGACGAGAGCATCGACCTGAACAGCGTGTTTGAAGAAGCGGCCGGCCTGGACATGGCGTTTGTGGTTTTTAACAACACCAATGCTGAAGTCGTCGATGCGTCCCTCGACGGCCATACGTTGACGCTCGCCTACACGCCGGGCCTCCGCGGGACGGCGACGATCACGGTTCGCGCGACGAACACGGCCGGAAAGTTCACCGACGACACCTTCGTGGTCCAGGTCGACGGCGGCACCCCGATCGCCCTCGTTCAGATCACGCCGACGTCCGGGCTGGGCGCCAGCACCTTTAATCCGAATGAGATGGTGATCGCCAACCAGTCCGATGGCACCCTTCGGATCGAGCGCGTGACGATCAACCTGACGAACAGCCTCCTGATGGACATGCTGTTTGATCCTTCCGGCGGCGCCGGCGACCAGGGCGGCAAATGCCTCACGCCGGACACCGGTGCGGTGGAGACGGGTTTTGTCGTTCCGGGCAGCCTGTGTATCGATCCATTTTCCAGCCCAAAGGATGGCGGGTACTTCGTCATCACGCTCGCATTCACCGACTTCGATCCGGGCGAGACCTTCAAATTCTCCGTCGACATCGACCCGACCAGCATCAAAAAAGCGCGTACGGTCGGTGAGTCCGGTTCGGTTTCGGGCACCGAACTCGTTGGCTCGGTCATCACGGCCGAGTTCACCGGTGGCTCGAACCATGTAAACGATCTCTTCCGCGTGACCGTGGGTGGACTTGGGGGTGCGGAAGCGCATGTCCGCGCCGCGCCGGCGGCGCCGGTCGCTCTGCAGATCGTCGGCGTCGAGGGCGAGAGGGCCGTCTTCACCGAAGCCAATCAGGCGATTCGCATCGTGGGCCCGCCGGGAGCGGCCGTCCGTCTGCTGGCGGTGGATGCGGCGCTCAACCCGGAGGACTCGCCTGACGGCGGCTACGACCTGGATCCGTTTGAGGCGAACCAGGCCATAAACGTCATCGAGTATAACGTGACGCTCGACGGCGCCGGCCAGAAGGTCGTCCCGGTCAGTCTGAAAAAGACCATGCCGCCCAATGGTCTGGTGGGCGGGTTGAACCACTTCATTGCCGTCGTCAACAACGCCGGCTACGAAGGCAGAACGTCGAACAAACTCATCCTTGAGTTGGTCGGCGAGGGCCAGGTGTCGTTACTTGCCGACTGGAACCTCATCGGCGTCTCGCTCGACGTGCCCGACAATGACTACGAAGCGTTGTTCGGCAGTCTGTCGCCCGTCAGCCAGCCGTTCCTGTGGAACGGGGTTTCTTATGCCCAGACCGCCACTCTCGATGCCGGCCGGGGTTACTGGATCAACGTACCCAGCGCGGGCGCTATCACACTGTCGGGCGGGGAGATCCCTGAACTGACCCTCACGATGTTCGATGGCTGGAATCTCGTCAGCGGTCCGTCCTGCGTGATCGATCTGGAAGCGATCGAGGATCCTGGCACGATCATCGTCCCCGGCACCCTGTTCGCGTACGGCGGCGGCTACCAGCTCGCCAGCCAGATTACCCCCAATCGGGGCTACTGGTTGTTGACGACGGGCCCGGGTAGCGTTACGCTGGCCTGCGCAGACATCGAGGTAGCGGCCAAACGCGGCCCCACGGTACAAGAAGTGCCCGAGGGGTTTGGCGTGTTGACCGTGCAAGACGGCGAGGGCCGCCGGCAGCCGCTCTACTTCGGCGCCCGCCTGGAGGAGACCTCGTACAAACCCCGCTACGCGATGCCGCCGGCCTCCAGTCAGCTCCGCTTCGACGCACGTTTCGAAGATGACAGTCGCCTCACCGAGGGCGACGAAGCCATCATCCGGATTCAAGCAGACGCCTTCCCGATTCAGGTAGAGATCGACGCCCTGCCGGTAGCCGGCGTGGGGCTGTTCGAGATTCAGGAGCTGGTGCGCGGAGAGGTCGTCGCCTCCCATGTCGCGGTAGAAGGGGAGGTGATCGTGCTGACGTCGGAAGCGGTGGAGGCCCTCCGCATTCGCCGGCAGACGACGGCCGCCGAATCCCTACCCCAGACCTTCGCGCTCCGCGGCAACTACCCGAATCCGTTTAATCCCACGACGAACATCGTCTTCGATCTTCCCGAGGCGGCTGACGTGCGGTTCGACGTATACGACCTCCTGGGTCGCCGCGTGATGGCCCTCGATGCGCGGCCGTTCGACGCCGGCGCCGCCCGCCTCCTCGCGATCGATGCCTCGTCGCTGGCTTCCGGCACCTACATCTACCGACTCCGGGCGGACCTCGAGTCCGGCGTTCAGGTACAAACGGGCCGGATGACGCTGTTGAAGTAATCGAGCACCCCCGCGAACTACCCACCGATGCATACCCCTCCCCGCTGGCTGATCGAGGAACGCCCGGCCGCAGCACGCCGCGGCGCGTCGACCTCGTGGAAGTCCGTCGCCCGAGCGACATCATCGCCACGCTAGACGGCGACGGCACACTCGATGGGCTGCCGTTTATGCCCGAGATGGTGCCCCTGTGTGGACAGCGGTTTCGGGTGGCATACCACGTCGAAAAGACGTGTGTGGATGGGTATCGCGACACCTTTCGCGCGTTCAGCGCCGGCGATGTGGTGTCTGCCGCCGGGCCGAAAATAGGTACTGGCGAGAAATATGGCTTCGACGAATAGCGAATAAACGAATAGCGAATAAACGATTAGCGATTAGCGATTAGCGATTAGCGATTTGGGGTTTACCCTCGCTAATCACTAATCACGAATCGCTAATCCATCATCGTACCAGCGTCATCTTGCCCGTAGAGACATCTCCGTCGCTCTCCAATCGATAGATATAGAGGCCGCTGGGGAGGGTGGAGCCGTCGAACGTGACGTGGTGGGCGCCGTCGGGCATGATGCGTTCCACCAGGCGCTGCACGTGCTGTCCGACGACGTTGTAGACGTCGAGCGTGACGTAAGCTGTTCTGCGCAGGTTGAAGCCGATGCTGGTCCGTTCAATGAAGGGATTCGGGAAGCTCTGACTCAGCTCGGCGACCCCAGGGGGGAGGCCATCCTGCGAGACCGTGAATGTGATGGATAGCGGCTGGCCGAGGGCGCCTGTCGCGTTCCGTGAAGAGAAAGGCGACGCCTTGAGTACGTGCTCGCCGACATCGGGGGTCCAGGCGTTGTACGTTTCGCCGATATCGCCGGCCATGGCATATGGGAGCGTGTTCTCGAGCCGGAAGTTTAGGTTGTCGTTCAGTGAGAATTGGACGCTCCCCACTTGCGCCGGCTCGGTGTCCGCTCGAACGTTAAGCGCCGTTGTGGGCAGTGTGGCCAGGTTGATGATGTCGCCATCTTCAATCGCCATCAACTCCTCGCCCGTTGCCGCGACGACGAGGGTGAATCCAACGACACGGATACCGCCGTCCCCTCCATCACCGCCGCCGTCCC
>JAWXAX010000218.1 GCA_034439735.1 Rhodothermales bacterium
CCCGCCTTCGCGGGGATGACTATGCCCTGTATGCGTTGGGCGCGCCCACGGGATGGCTCCGGCACTTGTACACTCGATTGCTGAGGCGAGCATGACCTACGGTGGTTGCACCGGCAACGTCGAACGTTACGCGCGCCTCATCCCGCCTACCACAATTCTCACCCCGGCGCGTATCTTGCGCCATCCTATCACCCCATCCACCCGATTCCCACGCCAGTGAACCGCATACTGCTCGTCGCCCTTGTTGTCCTGGTTGGTTGCGACCGCCCGACCGAAACGCCGGCCCCTGAACCCGCCGCCGCCATTCACGCCTTGCTGGTGGGTGGAGGCTCGTCACACGACTTCAACCGCTGGTTCGACCAGGAGGATACGGCCGTGTTGCGCAAGGCCGGCGTCGATGTCATCTACACCGATCGACCGGCCGACATCGGCGCGGCGCTCGACACCCTCGACGTCCTCATCCTCGCCAACAACCAGCCCATCGAAGACGCATCGCTCCGCGCCGCGATCGAAGCGTTCGCCACCGCCGGCAAAGGCCTCGTGCTGTACCACCCGGCCGTGTGGTACAACTGGAAAGACTGGCCGGCCTACAACCGCGACCTCGTCGGCGGCGGTTCCGAGAGCCACGGTCCCTATGGACCCTTTACGGTCACCCTCCTGGATTCCACCCATGCCATCACCCTCGGCGTCGAGCCTTCGTTTACACTGGATGACGAGCTCTACCGCTTCGCCATCGACCCCGCCGGCCCCGGCATCGACGTGCTCGCCACCGGCCACGAAGCCGACTCCGGCACCGACTTCCCGGTGGTGTGGACCGTCCGCCACCCGTCCGCCCGCATCGCCGGCCTCACCCTCGGCCACGACGCCGCCGCACACGAACTCCCCGCCTTCCGGCAGATCCTGGTCAATAGCGTCCGTTGGGCCGCCGGGAATGTAGAATGAGCGGGCTGCCCCGGGCTGCTTTCCCGCGGGTAGGTGAAGCGAGTCGACCGTATCGTATATTGACGCCGCTCCTGGCGTCATATACGACCGTCATTTGCCGTTTCACCCTTATTCAATGCCGCGCACCCGTTTCATCTTCCTTTTAATTCCCTTTCTTCTGGCCGCGTACGCGAACGCCCAGGACGCCCCCTTTCGCATCAGCGCGGCGCCGGCGTGGGTCGAAATGGCTCCATTGCCCGCCCCCGACCCCGTGCCGACCGACGAGATCAGCGATGGACTTTATTACCTTCGCATCGACGAACAGCACCGCGTCGAGGGGCGATCGGTGGACTTCTTCAGCCGCACCGCCTATGCCGTCGTCAATACGCAGGGCATCCAGAACGGCTCGCAGCTGGCCATCGACTTCGACCCCACGTACCAGGCCCTCACGCTCCACTTCGTCCGCATCCACCGAAACGGCGTGATCCTCGACCGGCTCGACCCGGCCGACGTGCGCATCCTCCAGCGCGAAACCGAGCTCGAATACCAGATCTACGACGGCACGCTCACGGCGTCGATCATCCTGGAAGATATCCAGACCAACGACCTCATCGAATACGCCTTCACGCTCGCCGGCGACAACCCGATCTTCGAGGGCACCTACGCCAGCGGTTTCAACGCCCGCCTCGACATCCCCGTCAAAGAGCTCACGTATCGCCTGATCTGGCCGGCCGATCGGACTCTGAATATCCGCAGTTACGGCGTCGAGGTAGAGCCCGAGATCAGCCTCCTGGACGGTGCCCGCGAGTATCGGTGGCGCTTCACGGATGTGCCTGCGCTCGTACCCGATGACCAGCTGCCGTACTGGTACAATCCCTTTCCATGGGTCCAGGTCAGCGAGTGGGAAAGCTGGCAGGCCGTAGCGGCATGGGGGCGTTTGTTGTTCGACCGGGTGGATCACCCGTCGGATCAATTGAAGCAGGAGGTGGATCGTATTCGCGCCGGCCATGCCACGCCGAAGGAGCGCCTGGCCGCGGCGTTGCGGTTCACGCAGGATGAAATCCGGTACATGGGGATCGAGATCGGCGTGAACTCGCACGAACCCCGCTCGCCGGCCGAGGTCCTCCAGAAACGCTTTGGCGACTGCAAGGACAAGTCGCTCCTCCTCGTCGCTATGCTCCGCGAACTCGGCATAGAGGCGCACCCCGTACTGGTCAACACCATCGACGCACGGGAAATGGACCGTTGGTTGCCGGCTGCCGGCCTGTTCGACCACGCCATCGTCCGTGCCACCCTCGACGATACGGTCTACTGGTTCGATCCCACCAGCTCGCTCCAGCGCGGCACGGCCGACGCGATCCACCAACCGGATTACGATCAGGCGCTCGTCCTCGAGCCCGGGGCCAACGCTCTCACCTGGATGTACCCGCCTGTGGTGGGACTTCCCCTCAGCGAGATCGAGGAAGAGATCGACCTCCGCAACGGCCTCGATGCCCCCGCCGCGTACACGATCACCTCGACCTACCGGAGCGAAAACGCCGATTACATGCGCGGTGTCTTCGCCGGCTCGAGCCGGCAGGAGCTGGAGAAGAACTACCTCAATTATTATGCGGAGATGTATCCGCATATCTCGTCCGCCGGCGTCCTGGAGATCGAAGACGACGAGGCCACGAATGTGCTGCGGGTGAAGGAGTATTATCGGATCGATTCGTTGTGGACGAGGGAGGGCCGGCGCTCGTCCGCCTATTTCTACCCGTTGGAATTCAGCGCCCTGCTCGAAAAACCATCCACCCGGATCCGCACCATGCCGATCGGCATCGCTCATCCTGTCCACCTGAACCAGACGACCCGTATCCACCTGCCCGAACCCTGGCCCGTGGAGTCGACCGTCACTTCGGTGGAAGACCCGGCGTTTAGCTACCAGGGTGTCGTCAGCTCCGGCCATCAGATCGTGACCATCGCGAACAGCTACCGGACCAACACTGACTTTATCTCGGTCGAGGCCATCCCCGCCTATATCGACAACGTCGAACGCGTGGAAAACCAACTGGGGTACGAACTGTACCGCGAGGCATCGATACTCGAAACGGATTTCCCGTGGCCGATTTCACTCGTCGGCCTCGCGGCGCTACTCGGCCTCGTTTTATTTTTCATGCGCCGAAAAAAAACGCCCGCGCCCAACAGCGCCCCTCCCTCCGGCTTATGATCACCCTGGAAGTCTGTATCGATTCCGTTGAAAGCGCCCTGGCCGCCACCGAAGCCGGCGCCGACCGCCTTGAGCTCAACGCCGCGCTCGAACTCGGCGGCCTGACGCCGTCGCCTGGCCTCGTCGCCGAGGTCCTGGCCGTCACCACGCTGCCCGTCATCGCGATGTTGCGCCCCCGTGCCGGCGATTTTGTCTATTCGGATGACGAATTCCGCGTCATCCGCCGCGACGCCGAGGCCTTACTCACAGCCGGCGTGGCCGGGCTGGCGTTCGGGTTTCTGGACGAGTTCGGCAACATCGATCGACACCGCACTTATGCCATAACGGCTGTAATGAATGGGAAAGAATCGGTTTTTCATCGCGCGTTCGACCTGGTCCCGTCGCTGCATTTTGCGCTGGAAGAAGTGATCGACCTCGGCATCTGGCGCGTGCTGACGTCCGGCGGCGCGGAGACAGCGATCGCCGGCATCCCGCAGCTCTCCCGGTTAAACGCCCAGGCCGTCGACCGCATCGAGATCCTGGCCGGAGCCGGCATCAAGGCGAGCAACGTACGCCGGCTGGTCGATGGCGCCGGCTGTAAGCAGGTCCACGGCACCTTTCGCGGCCCGGGCGCTTACACGGGCTCGCCCGGGGCATCGGACGCCACCGGCCTCTCCGCCTTCCGCGCACCGGCATCCCCCGGCGCCTCCGTCGACGAAATCCGCGCCGTCCGTAAAGCGCTGTCTTGAACCACACGCTACTCCCCGCCATGTCCGCCACTACCCCGAACGCACCATCTATCTCCCCGATACCCGACACCACACGCGCCTCACCACTCACCATGGACGCCGCAGCGTTTCGCGACGCCGGCCACCAACTGGTAGATGAGATCGCCGCGTTCCTGGAGGGCCTGCCAGAGCGCCCCGTAACTCGGGCCGTCTCGCCAGAAACCGTCCGCGCCACGCTCGACGCTGGCGCCTCGCTACCCGAAACGGGGCAGGATGCGGGATCTATCCTGGAACGTGTTGCCAGCCAGCTGTTCGAGCAGTCGCTATTTAACGGGCACCCGCGGTTCTGGGGTTACATCACCGCGGGGCCAGCGCCCATCGGGATCCTGGCCGATTTCCTGGCCTCTGCCGTCAACGCCAACGTCGGCGCGTGGAGGCTCTCGCCCGTGGCGTCCGAAATCGAGGCGCAGACCATCCGGTGGATCGCGGAGCTGACCGGCTACCCGGCCGGCTGCGGAGGCATCCTGGTGAGCGGCGGCAACATGGCGAATACGGTGGGCCTCTTCGCCGCCCGTGCCGCCAAAGCCGGGTGGGACATCCGTAAGCGGGGATTTGTAGCTGATGCACCCCGCCTGAGGGTGTACGCCACGACAGGCACCCACACCTGGATCGAAAAGGCGACCGACCTCGCCGGCCTGGGCACGGATTGTATCCGTTGGATCCCGACCGACGCCGACCACCGGATGGACGTCGCCGCCCTCCGCGCCGCCGTCGACCGCGACCGGAAAGCCGGCGAGCGACCCCTCGCCATCGTCGGCACCGCCGGCTCCGTGAGCGTCGGCTCCGTCGACCCCCTTGATGAAATCGCGGCCTTCTGCCAGGAAACAGGCATCTGGTTTCATGTGGATGGCGCCTACGGAGGCCTCGCGGCGCGCGTGCCGGGCGCGCCGGCGGCGCTCGCCGCACTCGGGCAGGCGGACTCCGTCGCCCTCGACCCGCACAAGTGGCTCTATGCCCCGCTCGAAGCCGGCTGCACGCTCGTGCGCGACGAAAAGGTGCTCCGCGACGCCTTCTCCTACAATCCCCCCTATTACCATTTCGGGACGGCCGCGCACAACTACTACGACCTCGGCCCGCAGAACTCGCGCGGCTTCCGCGCTCTGAAGGTGTGGATGGCCCTCCGCATGGCCGGCCGCGCCGGCTACCTCCAGATGATGGCCGACGACATCCGCCTCAGCGAGCGGATGTTCGCCCGGGTATCTGCTCATCCTGAAATCGAGGCCCTCACCCAGGCCCTCAGCATCGCCACGTTCCGGTACGTGCCGTCCGACCTTCGCGGCCGGCGGGAGGAGAAAGATGTCGCCGCCTACCTGAATCGCATGAACGAAACCCTCCTCGAACGCCTCCAGAACGGCGGCGAGGCGTTTGTTTCGAACGCCATCGTGAACGATCGTTACGCCCTCCGCGCCTGCATCGTCAACTTCCGCACAAGCGAGGCGGATGTCGACGCCCTGCCCGACCTCGTCGTCCGCATCGGACGTGAAGTCGATGCTATACTACGCCCGGAACACCGGCCGCTTTGAGGCTATAAGGGACAGCGCGCACCTCTCCAACGTATCTGCTTATTCCGATTCCATGGCCCAGACCGCCGCCGATTCCAACCCGCTGCTCCGTTTTGAAGGACTGCCGGCTTTCCATGCTATCCGCCCGGAGCACATCGTGCCGGCGATCACCGAACTCATCGCGCATCTCGAGCGCGACCTCGACCTCCTCGAACGAACACTCGAACCGACCTGGAAAGGCCTCATCCTCCCCCTCGAACGTCTCGAACTGCCGTTTGAATACGCCTGGGGGCCGGTGAACCATCTCCTGAACGTCCTCAACTCGCCCGAGCTACGCGAGGCACACGAAACCGTCCAGCCGGACGTTGTCTCTCTCTCCCTGCGTATGCGCCAGAGCGTGCCCATCTTCGAGGGCCTCGCCACCCTGAAGGCCGGTCTCGAATGGAAGAAGCTGGACGACGGCCAGCGCCGGGTGGTCGACCTCAGGCTGCGCTCCGCGCGCCACGCCGGCGTCGCGCTCACGGGCGCCGCGAAGGAACGGTTTAGCGAGATCGAACGCGAGCTGTCGAAGCTCACGACCGACTTCTCAAACCATGTGCTCGACGCCACCAAGGCGTTTGAGTTGATTCTCACCGACCCTGCCGACACCGAGGGGTGGCCTCCGAGCCTGAAACAGCTTGCCGCTGCCTCGTACGCCGGCAAACACGCCGAAGCCGGCGCCCGTCCCGACACCGAGGCCGGCCCCTGGCGGATCACGCTCGATTTCCCCAGCTTCGGGCCGTTCATGCAGCACAGCCGGCGACGCGAACAGCGAAAAACCGTCTACCTCGCCTACATGACCCGCGCGTCCGAGGGACCGCTTGACAACAGCGGGATTATCGAACGCCTCCTGAGCCTGCGCCAGGAAAAAGCCCGGCTGCTTGGTTTTGGCTCCTACGCCGAACTCAGCCTCGACGCCAAAATGGCCCCTTCCGTCGACGCCGTGTTTACGATGATCGAGGAGCTCAAGAGCGCCTCGCTCCGCCACGCGAAGAATGACCTGGAAGAGCTGCGGGAGCTGGCCCGAGCGAACGGGCAGACCGAACCGTTCGCGCACTGGGACGCCGGGTACTGGAGCGAGCGCCTGCAAGAGCAGCGGTTTCAGTTCACGGATGAGGAACTGCGGCCTTATTTCCCGCTCGAGCGCGTGCTCGCCGGCCTGTTCAGCCTCTGCGAACGCCTGTTTGGGATTCGAGTGGAGGAGATAGAAGAACAGCCGACAGCCTGGCATCCGGACGTGCGGTTTTACCACGTAAAAAACGAGGCCGGCGCCATCATCGCCTCGTTTTACCTGGACCCGTACTCACGCCCCGAAAACAAACGCGGCGGGGCCTGGATGGATAATGGCCTGGATCGCCGCTGGATCGACGGCGCGCTCCGCACCCCGGTCGTCCACCTCTGCTGTAACGGTACCCCGCCCGTGGGCGAGACCCCGTCGCTGATGAGCTTCAGGGAAGTCGAGACCCTCTTCCACGAATTCGGGCACGGGCTGCAGGGGATGCTGACGACGGTGGATTATGTCGATGTCGCCGGCATCAACGGCGTCGAGTGGGACGCCGTTGAGCTCGCCAGCCAGTTCATGGAAAACTGGTGTTACCACAAGCCGACCCTGATGGGCATGACCGCCCATTACCAGACCGGCGAGCCGCTGCCGGACGCCCTGTTCGATAAGCTGTGCGCGGCCAGGACGTTCCGCGCCGGCACCGTCATGCTCCGCCAGCTGCTGTTTGGCTTTACGGACATGACCCTGCACCACCGGTACCACCCGGGCGAAGGGAAAAGCGCCTTCGAGGTCTATAAAACCATTGCGAAAGACCTGGCCGTATTGCCTCCGCTGGAAGAGGATCGCTTCCTGTGTAGTTTTTCGCACATCTTCGCCGGCGGCTACGCGGCCGGGTATTACAGCTACAAGTGGGCGGAAGTGCTGAGCGCCGACGCCTTCGCCGCGTTCGAGGAAGCCGGCCTGTCCGACGAACCCGCCATCCGCAAGCTCGGCCGCCGGTACCGCGACACCGTGCTCGCCCTCGGCGGCAGCCGGCACCCGATGGACGTCTACCGCTCGTTCCGGGGCCGGGAGCCATCGACAAAGGCATTGCTGCGGCACGCTGGGCTCGTTTAATCGTTTGAGCGTTATCGCGTTGAACGTTTCCTCGTTTGTCGTTAGAGCGTAAAAACGTTCAACGCATCAACGCCGTATTGCGCCAAAAGCGACAGCGACTCGGGAAGAAAAGGCGCGCCGGCGCGGGACAAAGCCGCATGTATTTTGCTGGCCGTTTCGTCGACCGCAACCCCGTCTCATCTCCCGAGCGCCGCCGTGCCAACCATCGACTATTCGCCGCGTATGCCGGCCGTCAAGCCCCTGGTCGACGGCATCGTACAGCAGGCGCGCGATTTCGCGTTTGACCCCGTCAATCGCCGGCTCGTGCTCGTCACGCCCGAGCGGCGCATCAAGACCTCGACGAACCTCGCTCCGCGTGAGACGCTGCCACGACCGTTCCAGACCCACCTCGAGTCTATCGCGCCGGCCACCGAGCAGTGGCTGATCGTCGGGATCGGGATGACGGATTTCGCGGCGCTCAAGAGTGATCCCTACCGCTGCATCCCGTTCCTGGGCACCCTCGAAGGGTTCGCCCAGATCGGCCACGCCGTGCTACTGTTCGAAGGCCACGCCAGCGCCTTCGCCGCCATGTGCGAAAACGCCGACCTCTGCATTATCGACAATGAGATGATCCCTTACCTCCAGCCGGACTGGATCAACGTCCTCTCCAACGTCATGCGGAACGACTACATCATCCGCATCCGCCGCGAAGGCGCCGAGATCGTCGGGGCGGAGCGGTTGAGGGTGAGGAATTAAGCAGTGACGTTACGCGATGAACGTTTTTTCGTTGTGTATCTAAGCTCGCCTTTGTCCGTACCGAAATTGGGAAACGCCATCCCGACGTAGGCTATTGAGGTTAGACTGGAATTTCTCAATGTCCGATGTTGTGTACGACATGGATAATTGAATCTTCTACGTCTGGCGAACATCACAGGCCGACCATGAGATGGCGTCGCTCCGCGAAGCGTGCTTCTCGAAAATGGACAAAGTCGAACTAAGGGCATCGCCTCTGTTTTAGGCATATTAGCGCTTTTTTCAGACCGGACGCCTAACGCGCAACGTCAGTCAGGTACTGGAAAGAATTGAGAGTCGATGCATTGTAGACGTATGCCGTTTATCGCCCTGTTGACAGGCTCTGCGACTGTAAACGGCCACCTTTCTCCTTTAGCTCCGTCATCCCCGACCCCGATCGGGGATCCAGTCGTATAGCAATTCGACTGGATCCTGGAACGGGGTCCAGAGCCTGCCCCCGACATGGATCGGGGGAAGACGATCAAGGGCATGACTTTGCTAAAAAATGCGCCGCTTCAGTACTTTCCGCTGTTTCCTTGACGCCCAGACGATCGAGTCGGTTGCCTGCCCCCGGCCCGACCGGGGGATGACGAGGGAGAGGGGCAGCGCGTGGACAGCCAACGCCAGAATGTGCCGGCTTAACTCCTGATTCGCATAAGTTTTAAGTCCTTACCTTATTGACTCTCATTAACCATTTTACATAGCTTCATGCGTCACGGCTCCAATCAAACCTCAGTCAATCGTATGAAGCGCTTCCTCATCTCCGCGTGTACTGGATGCCTCTTATTCGGCACTACCATGGGCTGTAACGAGACGCAGCAACCTCCTCAGGCCGCCACAGAGAGTATTGCAGCGTCAAATCCATTGGTCGGCGCCTGGGAATTTGTCTCATCGCGAATTGTACTCCCAGATACGATTGTGAATGTCGAAACCATAGCGAATCAAAAAGGCCTGTATCTCGCTTCCAACTCACACTGGGCATTTGTTTCTTCAACTTCGGACGGAAGTAAGTTGTTATTTGCAGGAAGAGGTACCTATACCATTGAGGGCAACTCCTACAAAGAAAGCGTCCAGTTTCATACCTTTTCCGAGGTGATTGGCAGTACAATAGAATTCGAGTTTGACATAAAAGGCGACACTCTCACAAAAGCAGGGTATCTGCCAGTGTGGGATGCAATTCGGCCAATCGTCGGTGAGTTAACACAGGTGAGGTACGAGGAAGTCCGCGTGAGGGCGAAGGAGCAGACAATGTAACTGATCGTACGGAGTGTGTCTTACTCGTGGTCATCCTTTAACAAGTACAGTCATGCATGCCCATGTAGAGATGCCCCGTTGGGGCGTCTCTGAACGAACAGGCAAAGCAAAACAAGTGATTTTCTGCATCGTCGCTAGAGACGCCCCACCGGGGCGTCTCTACGGAGCCACGACCTCCAGACCGTCCGTGCCCCTATGTTTGGGCAATGCGTACGATAAGTATGGTAATTGACGGACACCGCGTTGTGTTTATCACCTATACTGATCCAACACCGCCGCCACCTCCGGACCCATCGTATCCCGCATCCATTTCACGTAATCCGGGTCCGTTTTTCGCACAAACGCCAGCGCCTTGCCGCGGTACTTCCCGAAGGCAATCGTCACCGTCTCTCCTTCCAGTTTGAACCGCTGGCCGTCGTCCAGATAGGGTTTGCGTAGCTCGACCTGCAATTCCAGCGCGCTGCCATCCAGGTTATACCGTTTGATCTGCTCGCGGAAGATGTTCATCGCCGCCTCGGTATCGTCCATCGAGCGGTGGGCGCGGGGCATTTCCGTCCCCAGATAAAAGGTGTGGGCCCAGCCGAGGGTGCGGACCTCGTACTTTTTGAGGATCGTGAGCGGATCCAGCACCGCCCGGTCGGGCAACGCCGGCATCGTCATACCCGCGCGTTTGTACTCGGCCGTCAACATCGGCACATCGAAACCGATGGCGTTGTAGCCGGCGAGGTCGGCGTCGCGCAGGAGCCCACCCAGGGTATCCGCGATCTCCCGGAACAGGGGCGCGCCGGCCACCATCTCGTTGGTGATGCCCGTCAGTTCCGTCACCTCGGCCGGGATCGGGCGCTCGGGGTTCAGGAACGACTCGAACCGCTCCTGGCGCTTGTCTGGATGGACCTTGATACAGGCGATCTCTACGATCCGGTCCTTTTCAGGGTCGAGCCCTGTCGTTTCAAGGTCAAAAAACAGGAGCGGGCGTTCGAGGCGCATACGGAATGAAGTCGGTTGTTTGGAAACACCCAAGGTAGCTCAATTGCCTCCCCAGCGCCAACCCGAGCCGCGAAGATTCCGTTGTGCATTGACTCTTTTTAGGAGGGCCCGTATACTTGCGCCATGACAAAAACACTCTCCTCTAGGATGCCCGATAGCACCCGCCGGCGCGCGATCCGACGTCTGCCCACGCAGATCGTGTACGTGCCCGCGTCAGCATACAGGCAGGTGCAAGCCTGATTCCTACCGAGAGGTTTATCCTGTTTGCTGCGCTGGTTCTGTCCCGAGAATCAGCGTTTTTTTTTATAACCCCCTCTGACTCCATCTAACGCCCCATGGCCATAGTTCTCGCTTTCAGCGGCGGTCTGGATACGTCGTTCTGCGTCCCGTACCTCAAGGAAACCTACGATGAGCCGGTCTATACGGTCACAGTGAACACCGGCGGCCTCTCCGCCGAAGATGAGCAGGACTTGATCGACCGCTCCCGCACCCTCGGGGCGGCCGCGCACTACACCGTCGACGGCCGCGACGAGCTCTTCAAGAACCACCTCAGCTACCTGATCAAGGGCAACGTCCTCCGCGGCAATGTCTATCCGCTGTGTGTGGGGCCAGAGCGTGTTACCCAGGCACAGAAGGTGGTCGCGATGGCCCGGCAGCTCAACGCTCGGGCTGTGGCCCATGGCTCCACGGGCGCCGGCAACGACCAGGTCCGCTTCGACGTCGCCCTCCGCCTCCTCGCCAGCGATATCGAGGTCATCACCCCCATCCGCACGCTCGGCTACAGCCGCGCGCAGACGACCGAGTACCTCACCAAACGCGGCTTCCCGGTCAAAGCATCCACCACGACGTATTCGATCAACCGCGGCCTCTGGGGCACGACCATCGGGGGCAAGGAAACCCTCGGCACCGCCGAGCCGCTGCCGGACGAGGCCTACCCGGACACCGTTCCGCCGGCGCGCTGCCCCGACAAACCGCTCGACATCAAGATCGGCTTCGACGGCGGCCAGCCCATCTCGCTGGACGGCGCGACCATGGACCCCGTTCGCCTCATCGAACGCCTCAATGAACTCGGCGGAGACCACGGCGTCGGCCGCGACATCCATGTCGGCGATACGATCCTTGGCATCAAGGGACGCGTGGGCTTCGAGGCGCCGGCGGCCGTCATCCTCATCCGCGCCCACCAGGAGCTCGAAAAGATCGTCCTCACCCGCTGGCAACGGTTCCAGAAAGACCACCTGAGCGACTTCTACGGGATGTTGCTCCACGAAGGCCAGTACTTCGACCCCGTCATGCGCGACATCGAGGCGTTTATCGACTCATCCCAGAAGGTGGTCAACGGCTCGGCAACCGTCCGCCTCCTGAAAGGCCACGCCAGCGTCCTCGGATGCACGAGCCCGTTCTCGATGTTCGACCTGAAGGTGGCCAGCTATGGCGAGACAAACACGCTCTGGAACGCCCGCGACGCCAGCGGCTTCACCCAGATCTACGGCATCCAGGCCATGCTGGCGCATAATGCTCGTAAAAAAAACCAATAAACCACGAATGCCTCGTTGTCATCTCGACCGAAGGCCTGATTTATCGGGCCGTAGCGGAGAGACCTCCTGACTCAGGACTATGCCGTTCTTCAGGAGGTCTCTCCACTTCATACCCGCATTCGCGGTTATTACGGTCGAGATGACATGGGCTAGTGCACGACCTCAATACCTCACCCATGCCCACACGCGTTGCTTTACTCCACGGCGCCGGCTACACCGGAGGTGAACTCATCCGGCTGCTGCTGAACCATCCGAACTACGAACTGGCGCTGGTCACGAGCCGCTCGCAGGCCGGCGAGCCTGTGTGGAAGACGCATCCACACCTGCGGGGGCAGACGGAGTTGCGCTTTGCGGAGTCAGGCGACGCGGCGATGGACGGGATCGACGCGGTGTTCATCGCCGCCGAACACGGGCAGAGCGCGGTCCTCACCGCCGGCCTGCTGGCGAACGGATACCAGGGTGCGATCGTCGACCTTAGCTCGGACTTCCGCCTGAAAAACCCGGCGGACTACGACACGTGGTACGGCCTCAAGCATCCGCACCCCGAACTCATCCCGCGCTTCCAGTACGGGCTCGCGGAGGTCTACGGCCCCTATGCGCCGGGCACGCGGTTCATCGCCAATCCGGGCTGCTTCGCGACTGGCATCGAGCTGGCGCTGTGGCCGATCGCCCGCCGGCTCGGTGCGTTCGACGCGGCGATTACGGCCATAACCGGGGCCTCGGGCTCGGGCGCGAAGCCCAGCGCGACCACCCATTTCCCGACGCGCGACGGTAACGTCCGCGCCTACAAGGTCCTCGCGCACCAGCACACCCCGGAAATCCAGCAAACCCTCGGCGCCGGCTGCCGGCTCCTACTCACGCCCGTCTCCGGACCCTGGGTGCGCGGCATCTGGGGGACGATCCAGCTGACGCTGCCGGAGGAACTGGCCAGCGCGGCGGCTATAACCAGACTGTTCGAGGAGGCCTACGCCGGCCGGCCACTCGTCCGCCTCTGGCCCGACGAACTGCCTGAACTGCGCTACGCCGTCAACACGCCGTTTTGTGACATCGGGTGGGTGGTCCGCGGCAACGCCCTCGTCCTGGGCTTCGCCATCGACAACCTGCTCAAAGGGGCCTCCAGCCAGGCCATCCAGAACCTCAACCTCGTGCTTGGCCTGCCCGAAACCGCCGGCCTGATCCCCCACGAATCCCCCCAGACAAATCCCATAGCCCAAACGATCTACTGACGCCCATGCTCGAAACCTCGATCGTCGAAACCGAAGACGCGTTCCAGATTCCCACCTACAAAAAATTCCCCATCTCGCTAGAACGCGGCGAAGGAGTCTATGTGTGGGATGCCGACGGCAACCGGTACCTGGATTTCTACGGGGGACACTGCGTCACCCTCCTCGGGCACTGCCCGCCGGCCGTCGTCGCCGCCATTCAGGAGCAGGCCGGCCAGCTGATGTTCTACTCGAACGTCGTCTACAGCTCCATCCGCGCCCGCGCCGCGCAGCGGCTGGCCGAGATGGCGCCGGCCGGCATGGGCCACGCGTTTTTCTGCAACTCGGGCACCGAGGCCAACGAAACGGCGCTTAAACTGGGGCGCACGTGGACCGGAAAACCGGGCGTCGTCGCCACCATCGGGGGCTTTCACGGGCGGACGATGGGCAGCCTCGCGGCCACCTGGAATCCGCACTACCGCGAGCCGTACCAGTCGGTCCTCTCCGCTACCCACTTCATCCCGTTCGGGGATGCCGCGGCGCTGGAGGCCGTGCTCCAGGCCCACAACGACATCGGGGTCTTTATCCTGGAACCCATCCAGAGCATGGCCGGCATCGTCGACGCCCCGGATGCCTATTACCGGGACATCCGGGCGTTGTGCGACCGCTACCGGGTTACCCTTGTGTTCGATGAGGTCCAGACCGGCGTCGGCCGCACCGGCACGTTTTCGATCAGCGATCACTACGGGATGCGGCCAGACCTCATCACCCTCGCGAAAAGCCTCGGCTCGGGTATCCCCATCGGGGCCGTGCTCTCGTCCGACGCCATCGCCGGCACCGTCCACTACGGCGACCACGGCACGACGTTCGGCGGCGGGATGGTCGCCATGGCCGCCATGCTCGCCACGCTCGACACCCTCGAAAACGACCGCCTGATGCCGCGCGCGCCGGCGATCTTCAAGGCCATCTCGTCCGCCCTGACGCCGCTTGTGACACGCGTCCGAGGCCGCGGCTGCCTGATCGGGCTGGAGATGGACCGCCCGGTCGGACCCGTCTGCACACGCCTCCGCCAGCTCGGTGTCCTCGTCGGCGGCTCGGACGATCCTAACGTAATGCGCCTCATGCCGGCCCTAAACACGCCGGACTCCGCCATCGAGGAATTCATCGCCGCCTTCCGCTCGGCGATTGGTACTTAATCCCGCTTTCATGCAACGTCATCCCCCATGCTTCATCACCTCATCGACTGGCACCTGATCGACGACGCCACCTGGCTTCGCCTCATCGAGCGCGCTCTGCATCATCATCGCGCCACCGACCGCTGGTCGACCGTTGCCGCGAAACGCAGCATCGGGCTTCTCTTCTTTAACCCCTCCCTGCGCACCCGCACGTCGATGGAGCTTGCCGCCGTCCAACTCGGCGCCCATGCTTCGACGCTGAATGTCGGCCAGGGGACGTGGGGCTTTTCGTGGGAAAAGGGCAAGGTGATGGATGGCGCCGAGGCGGAGCACATCGACGAGGCCGTCGGGGTCCTCTCGCGGTATTACGACGCGCTTGGCGTCCGTGTCTTCGCCTCCCTGACGGATGAGCAGAAGGACCGGGATGAAACCCTGCTTCACACCTTCATCCAGGCATCGACCGTGCCCGTCATCAACCTGGAGTCCGCGTTTTACCACCCCTGCCAGGCCCTCGGTGATGCCGCCACGCTGATGACCCACTTCAACGGCGACGTCCGCCGCAAGAAGTTTGTCCTCACCTGGTGTTATCACCCGAAGGCACTGCCCATGGCCGTTCCGAACTCGGCCCTCTTGACGGCATCGCGCCTCGGGATGGACGTGACGCTGGCCTGTCCGCCGGCGTATGTGTTGGATAAAAAGATCACCGACCTCGCCGCCGGCTACGCCCGGCAACACGGCGCCTCGTTCGATATCGTACACGACCAGGCCGCCGGCTGCGAGGGAGCGGACATCATCTACGCCAAGGCCTGGAGCGGCCCCGCCGTCTACGCCGGCGCCGAGCAGGAAGCCGCCCTCCGCACCGAAAACCGCGACTGGCGCGTGACGCAGAAGATCATGGACCGAACCAACAGCGGCCGTTTCATGCACTGCCTCCCCGTCCGCCGCAACATCGTTGTCGACGACGCCGTCCTCGACAGCCCCGCCGCCATCCACCTCCAGCAAGCCGAATTCCGCCTCCACGCGCAGAAAGCAATCCTGGAGTATGTGTGGAGGCTGCTCTAAAGGGAAAGGGGTAAAGGTAAAAGGCAAAACGTACCACTAATTGGCATTTTACCTGAGCGAGCGACGTCACATTCTCTTTTGCCTTTTAGCTTTTTCCTTTTACCCTATGGCTTCTTTCTCACAAACAACCGCAGTGCTAAAAATCGGCGGTTCTCTCATCGAGGACGCGGCCGCCATGGCCGTCTTCTGGGCCTCCGTCCGGGCGCTACGGGATGAGATGCCGGTCGTCGTCGTCCATGGCGGTGGGCCGCAGGCGACGGAGATGGCCCGCCGGCTTGGGCATGAGCCCGAAATCGTCAACGGCCGGCGGGTAACGACCGACCTCGACCTCCAGATCATGCAATGGACCGTCCGGGGCGAACTCAACAGCCGGCTAACGGCTATGGCCGGACGAGCCGGCCTCTCCGCCGTTGGGCTTTGTGGGATCGATGGAGGGACTGTCCGCGTATCGCGGCGCCCACCCTGGACGATCGACGGGCGCTTGGTGGATTTTGGCTGGGTGGGAGACATCCAGTACGTCCAGCCCGCCCTCCTGACCGCCCTCCTCGACGCCGGCCACACCCCCATCGTCGCGCCCCTGGGCGTGGACGACGCCGGCCTGATCTACAACGTCAACGCCGACACCATCGCCGCCGCCATCGCCCGAGCCCTGGGCGCTTCGCTGTTCGCGCTCGTCACCGACGCGGGCGGCGTCCGACGCGACGCTTCCGATGCTACGACGGTGATCTCCGAGATGGCCGTGGCCGACTTCCAGGCCGGCGCCGACGCCGGCTGGATCAGCCGCGGGATGCTCGTCAAACTGGCCGTCGCCTTCGACGCCCGCAAAGCCGGCATCCCGGACGTGTGGGTCCTAGCGCCAGCCGACCTCACCACCCGCTCCCGCGGTACCCGTATCTTGTGATGGCGATGCCCGACCACCCCACCGACGTCCTCGAACTGCTCAGCGCGTTCGTCCGCTTCCCGTCGCTCAGCAAGCAGGAAGGGCCGATTGCCGACTTCGTCGAAGCGTATGCTCGCGCGGAGGGGCTGCACGTCGGCCGGCTCGATGACAACGTCTATTTCTGGATTGGCGACGGACCCGACCTGCTCCTGCTCAACTCGCACCTCGACGTCGTCCCTCCTTCATCCGATCATCCCTACGATCCTTTTATCCCGACGCTGGTCGACGGCAAATTGTACGGCCGAGGCACCGTCGACGCCAAGGCCAGCGGAGCCGCCATGACGATGGCACTCGTCGAACTGGCCGAAGCCGGATGGACGCCACCCGGCGGCAAACTGATGGTGGCGCTGACGACCTGCGAGGAAATCGGAGGCGATTACAACGGGCTCCAGCACCTGCGGCCGCACCTGCCCCCCATCCACGCCGCCCTCGTCGGCGAGCCCACGGAGATGACGCCGGTCGTCTCCCAGAAAGGATTATTGATCCTGAAGATCCACGCCGAGGGCCGCACCGCCCACGCCGCCCGCGCCCACCTGGGCGAAAACGCCATTTACAAAGCTGCCGCGGACATCGCCCGGCTCCAGCAACTCGCGTTCGACCGGGAAGACCCGTACCTGGGTAAACCAACCGTCACCGTCACCATGATCCAGGGGGGCACGGCGCGTAATGTCGTGCCGGACCACTGCGTGTTTGATGTCGACATCCGCTCGACGCCGGCGTACACGCACGACGAACTCGTCGCGTACATCCAGGCGCAGGTGGCCTCCCGGGTGGAAGTCCACAGTAAACGCCTCATCCCCGTCGCCACTCCCGTCGATGCCCGCATTGTCCGGGCATGCCGGCAAGCCCTCCCGGACCGAGAGCCCATCGGCTCCCCTACCGCCTCCGACTGGATCTTCCTCCCTGATGTGCCCACCGTCAAAATCGGCCCCGGCCCGAGTTCGCGGTCCCATACGCCGGATGAACATATCGAGATCGACGCGGTGTTTCCCGCCGTTGACGTCTACAAGCAGATCGTGAAACATTACTTTGATTGAGCCTGGCCTGCCGCTCTCACCCTGGGGTGGCAGGCAACATTGTTTCCCGTTGGCTGTTCCAGGAGGTAGCTGCCCACGGCCCCGTACCGGCGTCTCTGGCAGTTCTCCCCACCAACCGTGCAAAGGTGCATCATGCGTGTAATTATCGAAGTCGATGACGAAGAGGAGCTCCGCCAAACGCTAGCACTGCTCGGAAATACGAATTCTATCATTGTAGAAAAACCTCCCACGTCATCTCGTATGGCGAAGTTGCTTGATTCATTACGAAAATATCAAATAAAGCTGCCCGAAGATTGGAAGTTCAACCGAGACGAGGCGCATGAGCGATAGATCTTTTGTTGACACCAATGTATTAATCTATTTGTATAGCCCCGAATCTAAAAAGCATGATATTGCTCGACAGATTCTAACCTCGCCAACGAACCCAAGCACATTCGTTATTTCCACACAGGTCGTAGGTGAATTTGTTAATGTTTGCCTGAAACGTAGCCTATTGACCCCTGCGGAACTCATGGGCATCCTGGAACTGTTTGCGGATACATTTGAAATAATCCGCCCAGGTATTGCCACGTTACGCGAGGCTCTCCGGCTACAGGTCCGATATGGTTACTCCTGGTGGGATAGTGTCATCATCGCCAGTGCCATCGAAGCTGAATGTATGGTTCTGATCACTGAGGACATGCAGGCCGGCCAGGTCATTGATGAGTCGGTTCGCATAGTGAACCCTTTTACTCTCGGATAGCCGGAGTTTGTTTGGAAGTTGTAGTATGCTCTGGAAAAAAGACACCGACGTCGCCGCCTGGGTTACCCGCTTTACCGTGGGAGAAGACTACCGCTGGGATACGAAGCTGCTTCCTTATGATGTCGACGGCACGCGCGGGCATGCGCGAGGGCTGGCCCGGATCGGCATCCTGACCGGGGATGAGCTGACGGCCATCGAGCAGGCGCTCGACGACATCCGCCGGCTCGCCGTCGACGGCGAGC
>JAWXAX010000219.1 GCA_034439735.1 Rhodothermales bacterium
GTCCTCGATCGAGCTGTCCCCGAAGATCGACCTCACGCTTGCGCTTCGGGCGGACTACAACAACATCGTCGACGACATCCAGATTTCGCCGCGCGCGGCCGTCGTCCTCAAGCCGACCACCAACCACACCTTCCGCGCCTCGTTCAACCGCGCCTTCTCCTCGCCCGGCACGAACTCCAACTTCCTGGATATCGTCGCCGGCCAGACGAGCGGCATCACCATCCGCGGCCGCGGCGCCGGGCGTGGGTTTACGTGGCAGCGTAATCCGGCCTTCGATGCCATCGCCGGCACCGACCTCGTCGCCTCCAGCCTCAACGGCTGCTTCCCGGCCGTTTCCGCCGCCTGCGGCACCAAGACGCCGGTCGGCCTGCCGCTGGGCTCGGTCTACACCAGCATGTACAACGGCCTGGCCGCCATCCCGACGGCCAACCTCCTCGCCGTCCTCCGCCAGAACGGCATCCTCGTCGGCGCGCCGGATAACGTCGCGCTGCCGACCGTCACGGCGCTCGTCCAACTCCTCGATCCGGCCGTCACGCAGGTCGCGGGTTTCAGCCGCGGCGTGATGGGCATTGTGAGCCCCACCGGCGGTGCGACCCAGATCGTGAGCGAACTGAGCGACATCGCTCCGCTCACGCAGACGACGACGCAGACGATCGAGGCCGGCTATAAAGGCCTGATGGGCGATAAGGTGCTGTTCGCCCTGGACATCTACTACTCGAAGAAAGAGAACTTCATCGGGCCCCTCCTCGTCGAGTCGCCTCTGGTGTTTGTGCCGACGCTCACGCCAGACCTCGTGGCGGCGCTGACGACGGCCATCCAGAACAACACGACGTTAAATGGCCAGCTTGGCGCGCTCGGGCTGAACGCCGCGGCTGTCGCCAGCCTGCTGACCAACCTCGCCGCCGGCTCGCTGCCGGGCGCGTCGACGCCGGTAGCCATCGTCCAGGCCGCGGAGAACGACCCGGGCGTGGGCAGCCTGCCCGAGCTCATGCTGTCATACCGCAACTTCGGCCAGGTGGAATTCTGGGGGGTCGATGCCTCGTTCCAGGTCCTCGCGTCGAAAGAATTGAGCCTGTTCGGCAATATCTCGATCGTCAGCGACGACTTCTTCGACAACGAGGAGCTCGGCGAATCGAACACGGCCCTCGCGGTAGCGCTCAACGCCCCGACGTTTAAAGCCAAGTTCGGCGGCAGCTACGCGTTCGCCGGCGGGTTCGGCGTTAACGCCTCCGCCCGGTACACGGAAGGATTCCCGGTGGAGTCCGGCCCCTACGTCGGCGATGTCGACAGCTACTTCCTGATGGACCTGGGCGTCGGCTACGACTTCAGCCAGAGCGTTCAGGGCCTACGCGTCGACATGACCATTCAGAATCTGCTGGACAACGTCCATCGCGAGTTCTACGGCGCCGCCCGCATCGGCCGAATGGGCATTGCACGGCTGACGTATACCTTTTAAGTTGGCAGGTTGGCAGGTTACAGGTTGGCAGGTTGTGTGCTACATACTTTTAACCTGTAACCTGCCAACCTGCAACCTGCAACCAAGAAGTCATCCCGGATCATCCGGGATGACTTCTTGTTTTTAAGATCAATTCTCCGCGTGCGGCTTTATTCGCATAGACTTACACAATAGATTCGATCATGCTACTGGTCGAATACCTGTTCCACTCGCCATTCTGAGGAGCGCTAGCGACGAAACGGGCGTGCAGCGTGTGCCGCAACCCGGAGGGCACTTCGACCGTTGCCGTTCGTGCTGATTTAGCTCGTTTTTTTCCGGCGCTCCTCAGGATGGCGCGGTGGCGACCGGTTACACCCCCCCCCCTGGGCCCCCCTCATGGTTCTCGATCAGCGCCGGCTCCCGTCGGATGCCGGGTTGCCTGGCGGTTTGTGCCGCACACCCTGGCTTCACGTCGCGTTTCTTGCCGCATTCTGCCTCCTTTCCGCGCCTTCCGTCCGCGCGCAGGACGACCGCGCCGCGCTGCAAGGCTTTGTCACCGGCGCCTACAACGGGTTTCCGCTCGAAGGGGCCACCGTGGCGCTGATGTCCCGTGCCGCCGCCGCGCCCGTCGCCGGCGCCGTCACCGATCGCTCAGGCGCCTACCTCATCGACGGCCTCCGCCCGGGGCGTTATACGATCATCATCCGTTACGTCGGCTACGAAGAATTCCGCCGCTCAATCATTCTCGAACCGGGACAGGTCCACGCGCTCGACGTCCCGCTTCAGCAGACCAGCATCGATCTCAACACCGTCGTCGTTTCCGCCTCGCGGCAGCAGGAACTCGTCCTCGAAACAGCCGCCGCCATCTCCGTCGTCGGCGAGCGCGAACTCCTGTCCGACGTCACGCCGTCGTCTGCCTCGCTGCTCCGCGATGTCGTCGGGATCGACTATGCCCAGACGGGCCTCGACCGCCGCGAGGTGGCCATCCGGGGGTTCAATAATTCCGTGATGGGGGAGACGTACGTCATCGCCGACCACCGCCCGTCCGCCGTGCCCGGCCTGGCGCTCAACGCGTACGGGCTGATGCCCATCGCCTCGATCGACGTCGACCGCATCGAGGTCGTCCGTGGCTCTGGCGCGACGTTGTATGGCGCCGGCGTGGATCAGGGCCTCATCCACTTCGTCACCCGCGACCCGTTTGCCTATCCCGGCACGAGCTTCTCAACCGCCGGCGGCGGCCGCGGGCTGATGGACCTGCAAGTCCGCCATGCGCAGGCTGTCGATAACCGCTTCGCCTACAAGTTCGTGGGCGAATTCGCGCGCGGGGAGGACTGGGAGCTGGACCCCAAAGAGCCGCTCGACAACGCACTCATCCTGGCCGAAGGCGGCGCCCTCCGCGACGCCGGCTACTGGAAATACAACCTCAACGCCCAGGGCGAGTACCGCTTCGCGGACCGCGCCCGCCTCATCGCCAGCGGCGGGTATCTCTCCCAGAAGATGGCCATGCTGACGGGCATCGGCGCGGCGCAGACGGATGGGTTTGCGTACTCGTTTGGCCAGCTGCGCCTGCACGCCGGCCCGCTCTTCGCGCAGGTGTACCTCAACCAGAACGACAGCGGCGACTCGTATTATTACCGCCAGAACCTGCTCGAAGCCCCGGATAGCGCCCTCGCCATCGTCGACCACACCCGGCTGTTCGGCGCGCAGGTCAACTACGACCTCACCTACTTCAACGGCCGCGGCCGGATGGTGGCCGGCGGCGACTTCAAGTGGACGCAGCCCCGCACCGAGGGGACCGTCTATGGGCGTTTCGAGGATTCGGACGATATTCGCGAAGGGGGGCTGTTCGCACAATCGACCACCCGGCTTTCGCCGTCGGTGGATCTGTTGCTGGCCGCCCGGGCGGACTTCAACTCGATTGCCGAGGTTGTCCAGTTGTCGCCCCGCGCCGGCCTTGTCGTAAAACTCGACGCCCGGCAGAGCCTCCGCGTCACCGCCAACCAGGCCTACAGCGCGCCCGGCCTGAATCCGTATTTCCTGGATTTACAGATCCGCCAGCAGTCGACCGGCCTGCCGTACAACCTGGCCTACCAGGCGCAGGGCGCCATCCGCGGCTTTACGTTCGACGGCTACCGGACGGACGGGCTCGCGGCGTTTATCCTGCCCGACGAGGGCAACCTGGCCAGCCCGGGAGCCCCGGGGATTTTTGGGCAGATGGTGCCCGTGGATCGCGTGCCGTTGGCCCCCGTCTACCAGTCGTTTTCCTCCGAGCTGGCGTCGGCCCTCCAGTCCGGCTCCGTGCTTCCGGCCCCGCTCAACGCATTGACGGCGGATCAGCGTGCGCAGTTTGCTACCCTGCTGGGCCAGCTCGCGCCGTTTGTGAACGGCGTCACCGCCGGCCAGCTGGGCGTGCCGGATAACTCGGCCGATGGGTTTCGATCGGTAGCCGGCCCGGTAGATGTCGCCCCGCTGAAGCAGACCCTCTCGCGCTCCGTGGAAGTGGGCTACAAGGGCGTGTTGAGCCCCCGGTTCGTGGTGTCGGTGGATGCATACGTGACGCGGAAGGAGAACTTCGTCGGTCCGCTGCTGGTCGAGTCGCCGCTGGTATACCTGGGTGAGGTGGATGCCGACCTCGCCGGCTCGCTCGAGGCCACGATCGCCGAGTTCGCCGAGGCCGACCCCGCCACGGCTGGCTTCCTGGCCGGCCTGGGGCTCGACCCCGCTGGCGCCGCCTCGCTGCTCGGGCAACTCGCCCACGATGGATTCGGGGAGATAGCCGGCTTCGGGTACACGCCAGTCGCCGTCGTTCAGCCCGACCAGGCCACCCTGCCCGATGGCAGCCCCGCGACGTCCGTCGGCGGGCTGCTAACCTACCGCAACTTCGGTCGTGTGACGCTCTGGGGGACAGATATCGACATCGACTGGCGGGCGACGGAGCGGCTACGCACGTTCGCCCACGCCTCGTTTCTGAGCGACAACTTCTTCGACGCCGCCGAGCTGGGCGAGGAGAACGCGGCGCTGGAGGTGCCGCTGAACGCCCCGAAATTCAAGTTCGGCGCCGGCGTGTCGTACGCCTTCCCGATCGGCATCTCCGCCCGCGTGGCGGCGCGCCACGTCGGCGGCTTCCCGGTGCGGACGGGTCCGTTTGTGGGGGATATCGAGGCCTACACCGTGGTCGACCTCACCGCCGGCTTCGACTTCGGTCGCACCCTCCAGGGGCTGCGTTTCGACGCCACGATCCAGAACCTGCTCACGGTGGTCGATGGCGGTCTGGTCGAGAAACACCGCGAATTCGCCGGCGCGCCGAGGATAGGCCGGCTGGTGATGGGGAGGCTGGTGTATACGTTTTAGTAGCTCGGGTTAGGTCCCCCCTGGGACCGTAACCCGACGCCTCCTTCCCGACATCTCCTACCTGATAAACAC
>JAWXAX010000220.1 GCA_034439735.1 Rhodothermales bacterium
GCGTGCGCCTGAGGGTCCGCGCCGGTGGCCGGCGTGGCGGGCATCGGCATCGTGTGCCCACCGGCGAGGTTACTATTGGCGACAAAGACGCGCCGGCCATCGGCCGAGACCACGCTGCCGTCGGGTTGTGAAATCCCTTCTCCCTCGATGGTCGTGACGATCTCGAGCGATTCCATGTCGACGACGGTCACGACGTCGGCCATCTTATTGCCGATGTAGACATACCGGCCGTCCGGTGTGAAAGCGGGGTGCCACGGGGCCATCCGCATATCCATGGTCTTGACGACACTCAGTTCCGGCGTCTTCGTCACATCGTACACAAAAAACTTCGCGCTCAGCTCGCCGCCGACGACGAGCCGGGTGCCATCCGGCGAGAACGCGAACTGGACGAAGGCATGGATCGGGCCCTCGATGTCGTGCAGGGCGATCTCCTCCGTCTCGATGTTGTAGGTGATAAACCGGTTTTCGGACATGCTGCCGGCGAACACGAATGTACCTTGCGGATCCACCGCGAGGGCATGCGGGCGGGCAATAAACACATCGACTTCCTCGATCGACATATCTTCCCGATTCACGACACCCATCCGTTTGGGCGGATTCACGGCCGTCATCGAACGCGCCACGTACAGCGTATTTCCCGTGGGGTGGAGGGCCAGCATACCCGGCGTCTCGAACTCGGCCTGAGCGACGAGCTCGTTGGACCGGTTAAACTTCAGGATGCGATTCGCCCCGATGAGCGTCACGTACCAGAAGGAGCCGTCGGGTTCGACGACGATGTGGTGCGGTTTCGCGTTCGCGGTGAAGCCCAGCGCCGTAAGATCGACGGTGGCGACGAGTTCCAGACTTTCGCTGTCGATCACCGACACCGCGGCGCTGCTCTGGTTGCAGATGTAGACATACGCCGGCTCGAGGCGGAGTGGGGCCACGGTAAGGGCGGCCGGCTCAGCGACCGCGGGGCCACTCTGTGCACAGGCGGACACGACAAACAACGATGCCAGCACGAAGGCGCCGACCAATTGCGAAGCGAATCGGTTGATCATAAGGTCCCTGAAAGAAAGTAGTACGTTCAAGGTCAAAGGTTCAGAAACTGTTGAGATTTCCACAACCCGAGGCAAAGTCATCCCCGCGAAGGCGGGGATCCAGCCCTCAGACTGGCATTTTTCTGGGTCCCCGCCTGCGCGGGGATGACTTGCTCACTATGCAAAACGCAAATCTCAACAGTTTCTCAAGGTTCAAAGTCAAATGTAAAAGGTATTTTCCACCTTAAACAGTAGCCCTTGAACCTTGAACCTCAAACCTTACACCCCTAAATGTCTAGATCCTGCGTTTTGAGCAGGAAGAGCCCTTCGCCGATGCTTGTCACCGGGATGACGCCGCTCTTGAAGTACGGGTAGGTGCTCCAGGCGCCGCCAAAGCTAACGCCCTCTTCGTTTGGCGTCGTGTCGAAATGGCCCCATTCCACCGGGTTGGCCGGGTCCGTGATGTCCAGGATACGCAGGCCGCTGGTGTAGTTCGCCAGGTACATGTAGTTGCCCTTGACGTAGAGGTTGTGGTCGATCGACTCCGTCGAGTGCATGAACTCCTTCACGAGCTGGGGGTCGTCGAGGTCTTCGAGATCCCATACGAGCGTTCGCGTGTGCGAGACGTTACCGCCCATTTCATCCAGTTCGTCGTTCATGTAGAAGTAGCGCTGGTCGTCGGTGAACCAACCCTGGTGCGCGTATCCCACGTTCGGGTAGGTCGCGCGGGCGAGGGCGACGGTGTTCTCCTTATCCGTGACGTCGGCGATGCTAATTGCCGTTTCATTCGAGCCGACGCAAATTTCCTTGCCGCGGTGCTCGGTATCCGGACCCTGGTAGACGACGCACTGGGCATCGTGCGAGTAGCCCGTGCTGGCGCGGCCCGTGGTGGGGTCGGAGAAGCAGCCGGCGAACGTCGGGCTGGCCGGCTCGCGGATGTCGATCATGTGGAGCCCGCCGCCGCAGGTTTCGCCGCCCGAGCTGCTGCCGACGGCGTAGGCGAAGCCGGTTTCTTCGTTGATGACGATGTTGTGCGCGCTGGCGATGTTCGTATAGAGCGCATCGGGCTCAAAGGTCACGGGCATGTCAGCCGGCTTGACGTCGCGCACCTGGCGGAGGTCGAGCACCTGCATGCCATGTTCCGCCGCGCCGTCGGCGACGACAAACACGTGATCCTTGTACACCTTCATATCCCGCCAGGTACTGGCCGGCGAGTTGGCGGTCTTGGGTAGATCTCCCACAAACACCGGGTTGTGCGGATTACTGATTTCTACGATGGAAAGGCCATCCGTGCGGCCGGCGAGGACATATTCCTTGCCCGTCTCCGAGTCGGTCCACCCCCATACATCGTTCATATTCGAGCCGCGCTGGCTGCTGAGGCTTTTGATCGGCACAAACGACATCAGGTCCACTTTCTCGCAGGTGAAGATGTCGGAACTGCCTTCGGAGCAATCGACCTTGGCGCCCGTGACCGCCTCCATGCTGATCACCTCCGCATAGAAAAACGCCTTTTCTTCCCAGGCGCCGCTTTCGGAATTCCGTTCGAAGATGGTCGCGATGCCCTCGCCATTATCAGCGCCCGGCGATCCGATGGCTGCAACGGCGCCGTTGACCGCGATGGTCGACCCGAAGCCATGGCCGCTGACCGCCTGTTCGCCGCGAATTTTGGTAGCGCCCGTCCACTGCAGGTTTTCAGTGATCGCGTGCGCGTAGACGACGCCAGTGAACTGATCGGCCCCCTGGGCGCCGACGAACACCTGATCGTCGGTGATCGCTATGGACGCACCGAAGCCGAGACGCTCCGAGCTATCGAAGGGGACGAGGGTCGTGCCCAACTGCCACTCACCCGAGGCGTCATCCTTCTGGTACACATACACCGCACCCGTAAAGCCATCGATGCCCGGGGCGCCGATAAACAGATGCTGTTCCGTGATGGCGATGGCGGCTCCAAACTGGGCGTTTTCGCTCAGGCTATCGGCCTCAAGTTTCGTCTGTTCTTTCCACGAGTCGGAGGCTGAATCGTAGGCGAACACGTAGGCCGCTCCGCGCCCATTTCCTTTGACGGGCGAACCCACGACCAGGAGATCTCCTGCAGTCGCCAGGGTCAACCCGAATAGATCCCCTTCCACGGTTTCCGCGGCGGAGAACACCGAATGCTGTTGCCACGCGTTGCCCTGTTTCTTAAACGCGTATACGGCGCCAGTCTGCTTGTTGCGGCCGGCGGCCGAAGCAATCACGAAGTCGCCGGCCACGCCCAGCGCGCGCCCAAAGGCGACGCCTTCCGTAGCATCTTCGGGGGACAAGACGCCGGTTTCTTTCCACGCACTCTGCGCGTCTTTCTCGAACACATAGGCAGCGCCTGTCGTATTTGCGTAACCCGTCGCGCCAACGATCAGCATCGATCCATGGGTCGCCATGGCGCGGCCGAAGTTGTCCCCAGCCATGCCGTTGGAAGCGATGAGGCGGGACGCTTCCATCCAGGAGCCGTTCGACGAACGGGTATACCGGTAGATCTCGCCAGCGGCATTGCCACTGCGGGACGAACTGACGAACACTTCGTCCGCAGCTACGGCGACGGAGCCGCCAAATGCAGCGACGGCGGCTTCGGTGGTTTCAGACCGCATCGACTGTGCTTGCGCCGCGCCGGCGAAGCAGGCTGCTAGCGCGAGGGGCAACAGCAGAAAGTATCGATTTTTCATAGGTTAGATCAGGTTTTCGGAACGTACACTCTTCTCTTTCAACTCGCAGGCACACCAATTATTGCACGCTTCCCAGATGCTCTTTGCGGGGAAATGAGGATGCGCGGCGCCGACCTGACGATGACAGGGAAGATGACCTCAATCGTATATGGGTGCGATTCAGGCCTCCTTTAACGGGGCTTTCCACCGAAAGATGCACCTGCCGGTTGAACGAACCGACAGCCGCGACTGCCGTTCTATGCCCACCCGAAAACGTGCGCACATGGCTGGCATCTACCTCCACATCCCGTTCTGCAAACAGCGGTGTGTCTACTGCGATTTCTACTTCGTGACGACCGTCCGCGACCCCGCGCCGTTTGTCGACGCCCTCTGCCGTGAGATAGCCGACTATGGCGAGCGCTTTGGAGGCCGCGAGCCGATCGACACGATCTACGTTGGTGGCGGCACGCCGTCCCTGCTGGCGCCGGACGATGTCGCCCGCATCCTTTCCGCCCTGGGCGATCACTTTGACACGCGCGGGGTGCGGGAGACGACGTTCGAGCTCAACCCGGACGACGGCACGCCGGCGTACCTCGATGCGATCCGTTCCGCCGGCGTCGACCGTCTTTCCATCGGGATCCAGTCGTTTTTCGAGGAGGATCTCCGGTGGATGAACCGGGCGCACTCGTCCACCCAGGCGCGGGCCATCGTACCCATGGCTCGTCAAGCCGGCTTCACGAATTACTCGATCGACCTCATTTTCGGCCTCCCGGCTCAGCCGCCCGATCGCTGGCATGCCAACCTGAATATCGCGTTGGAGTTGGAGGCGCCCCACCTCTCTACGTACGGCCTGACGGTGGAGCCGCGCACACCGCTCGGCAATCGAGTCAAACGAGGCGTCGAACCCGTCGCGACGGAAGAGGTTATGGCAGAACGGTATCGCGAAACGATGCATCGACTGCGTACGGCCGGCTACGACCAGTACGAAATCTCGAGCTTCGCGCTCCCCGGGCGTCATTCGCGCCACAACCAGCTCTACTGGCGTCATGCGAACTACCTGGGGTTCGGGCCTGCGGCTCACGCCTTCTGGTGGGACGAGTCCGGCCCCCGCCGGTGGGCCAACGCCCGAAGCCTCAGACGCTACCTGGAGACCGGCGGACAGGCCGTGGATATGGAGGAGGCGCTTGATCCGGATACCCTGGCCAACGAATACATCATGCTTCGGCTTCGAACCCGGGAGGGGCTCGACCTCGTCCGGCTGCGCGAGCGGTATGGGCGCGACCTCGCCGGCTCGCATACGGCGGATCTGGCGCGTTTCGCTGCGGAAGGGTGGGTGGAGTTCTCGGAGAGTCACCTTCACCTGACGGACGCTGGCTTCCTCCTTTGCGATGCCCTCACGGTAGCGCTTATCACCTAGAAAGCGCTTTTAAAATCCGTTTCCACAGAGTATCCTTATAGGGTCGGACACCTGTCCGGACCCAAGCCCCTTCATTCAACCTGACTCAACCATGAAGCGTCTGAACCCTTCTTTACCCTGGCTCGCCGCGCTCGCGCTCGTCCTGTCGTTTTCGCCCGGGGCCCTCGCACAAACGGGCGTGGGTACCGCGCCTGCCGCCGGCGCGGACATCCTGTTCGACGGCTCCCGCCAATCGCTCGACGAAAACTGGACCTACTGGGAAGGCCCCTGCTTCGTAGCGGCGCTGCCGATCAAGTGGAACATCGTCCAGGACCAGTTCGATGGCACCGGCCCGGTGCTCTCTTCGAAGGACCCCTACTCAACGACCTATGGCGAGGCCGATATCGTCACCAAAAAGGCGTACAAGGACTTCAGGCTGCACGTCGAATTCCTTATTCCGCGCGCCAGCGGCAACAGCGGCGTCTATCTCCAAAATCGCTATGAAATGCAGGTCGTGGAAGGCGAAGATGGCGTGCACGGCATGGCGGCTGTGATCAACGAAAAAGAAGCGCCGTACGAACTCTTCAACGGCCTTCAGAAATGGAACGCCTACGATATCCAGTTCCGCGCCGCGCGTTTCAAGGACGGCAAGCGGACGGAGCCGGCAATGGTGACGATGTACTTCAACGGCACCAAGGTGCACGAAAATGCGCCGATCAACCAGGTCTGGGGCGGCATCTGCTCGGCCATGAACGGCGCGAACGACGGCGGCAAGGGCATCACCGATACCCCGGGCGGCCTGAAGCTCCAGGCGGAAGGGCACGACGTGCGCTACCGAAACATCTGGATGATGGAGAAGGACTTCGCGACGGCGGACACGAACTTTTAACGAGGTCACGGAAGGGCGTCCGACCGATCGATGCCGTAAAGCACAACCTCCAAATCGGGCAACCGGTGGCCGAGTTGTTTACCGGTCGCTATCCCCTCATACGCCATCCCCAACTTCTCCATCACCCGTCGAGAGGCCAGATTCCCCGGAAGGGTGATCGCCTTCACCCCCGACTGATCGAGTTCCGTAAACGCATAGTGGATCGCCATCCGGCCGGCCCGGGTGGCGATCCCCTGCCCCTGAAACGCTCGCATCACCCACCAGCCCACCTCCAGATGGCTCGTCGTGCCCAGAGGCTGGAGGCCGGCGACCCCGATCACCTCGTCCGTTTGTTTTTGTACCAGCGCGCCCATGCAAACGCCGGCGGCATCCAGGTGGCGTTGTTGTCGGGCAAAAAAGTCGTCGTTCATGGCGTCGGTCCAGGGGATACCGTCCGACATGTAGCGCATCATGACCGGATCCGCCGTCATGGCGCAAAACGCCGGCCGATCCGTGGGCTCGTGCCAGGGGCGGATCAAGATACGGTCGGTCTCAATCGTAAATCGCATGGGAAACGCAGGTCTTCCTCAAGCCCGATCCACATCTTTCGTGAGATCAAGGACGGCGGAGAAACGATTCTCCGCCGCATCTCGTCTCAGGACACGTCGGGCGACGGCATGATACATAAGAGCGAGTGCCAGGACGAGCGGGGCGTCCGGGAAAGAAAGGGGCTCGCCTGCCGACGCTGGCGCACGTGCTCGGCGATGCGAAAACCCGTTGGGAGCGTGTTCAACTGGCCTACTGGTATGGCGGCGGCGCCTACGAACTTGAAATGACCAGCGGTTGCGCGCTCTGGCACCATCACGGAAAGCCCGTTGTACCGCTACGCTGGGTGTTGGTGCGCGATCCGGTCGGAAAGCAGAAGCCGCGGGCTTTCCTCTGTACCGATCAGCAGGCCAGTCCCCAGGATATCCTCGCCTGGTTCGTACGTCGCTGGTCGATGGAGGTCACCTTTGAGGAGACACGGCGCCATCTGGGCGGGGAAACACAGCGCCAGTGGGTGGAAACACAGCGCCAGTGGGTGGAAACACAGCGCCAGTGGTCGGACAAGGCGATCCTGCGCACGACGCCCTGCTTGCTCGGACTCTTCTCGCTCGTGACCCTGATGGCGCAACAGCTACATACCCGCCATCAGCCTACCCCGACAAGTACCGCCTGGTATGAGAAAACACTCCCAACCTTCTGTGACTCCCTTGCCAGCGTACGGATGGTGCCCTGGAGGCATACCGGTTTTTCAATGTCGCATTCCAAGACCGACATGTTTATAATCCCTCGTCCCCTATTCGATCGCCTGACAGTAGCTCTAGCCTACACGGCATAGGGACAAAGTCGAGATAAGGAACGAGCATACTGGCCGTCGCACGTGGAGAGCGACAGTAGGCCAGTGCAAAATTTTTACGCCTCCCGCTCCGCCGGCTGTAGCTTCGCCTGCCGGAAATCGTGAACAGTCTTCCGTTTTAGCGGCGTGACAAGGCTCGGATTCATCCGGCTCAGCCAGGAAATGATGCGCGCGTGCAGTGGGAACACGATCATGGGGAGATTTTTCGTGAGCCCGTCGATCACCGCCTCGGCCGCCTTTTTGGGCTTCATCGCGCCAAAGGGGATCTTCTTGATGACGTCCTCCGGCCGGACGCCCCGGTATTCCGCCCGCTCATAGATCTCTTTCTGGAGATATCCCGGGCACACGGCGCTCACCTTGATGCCATAGGTAGCCGCCTCCTCGCGAAGGGACAGGGAGAAGCCGATCATCGCGCTTTTAGAGGAGGCGAAGGGCGCCAGAAAGGGAGCGCCGATGAGGCCGGCCACCGAGGCGGTATTCACGATGTAGCCGGATTTCTGCCGCTGCATCACCTTGAACGCCGCCGTAGCTGCGTACACCGCGCCCCAGAAGTTGACGTCGAACACGCGATGCCAGTCGGTGATATCCAGGTCGTCGACCTCGCCGCAGATCGTGATGCCGGCGTTGTTGAAGAGGTAATCCAGCCGGCCGTATTCATTCGCCACCTGCTCGACCAGTTCCTCCACGGCCCGCTTGTCCGTCACGTCCAACGGTACCGCCTTTGCATGCCCCTCCTTCTCCTCGATCAGCCGAACGGTCTCGGCCGCTGCTGCCTCGTCGATGTCCGCCACGACAACGTTGGCCTTGTGGTGCGCCAGTTCGAGGCACAACGCCCGTCCCAATCCCGCGCCCCCTCCAATGACCAGGGCGCTGTTGTTTTTGAATAGATGCTGCATACGAGTAGGTTACAAGCTGGACGGGGGCGACAATGCGGCGCCTGTTTTCAGCGCACGGAAGTGAATATACAACAGGCCAACTAAAACACCCTTCCCCTCGCATCCACCTCGAGCGCCTCGACGGGTTCGCCGGCGCGGGCCCAGTAGACGCGGTCCTGCAGGTTGATGCAGGGGCAAATATGATTGGGGATGATGGTGAGCCGGTCGCCCACCTTCGGGCGGGAGAAATACCGGGTGAGGTCGATCTGACCGTGTTCCTCGGTGAGCTTTTCGATGCGGGCCTCGGGGTATTCGATCACATAGCCGTAGCCGCTGTCCGGCGCCGGCCCGCAGAGGTCGCTTGTAAGCGTTTTGCTGCCGGCATCCACAACCACTTGCCCCGGCACGGCATCGCTGACGACAGTGCAGACGATGTGTGCGGCACATTCGTCGAGCGAGACGTAGCCGCCGCGCACCGTGTTCATGTCGTTGAAGATGTAGGTGCCCGGACGGATTTCAGTGGCGTGATGGATGTAGTGCGATTGGTAGGCGGTCGGGGTGGAGCCTCCCGAGACGATCTTCGCCTCCAGGCCCTGGCGGGACCACAGGGCGATCGTCTCGCCGAGCAACGCGTCGATGCCAGACAGGATCGCGGGTTGGGTGTCCGCCGGCGACTTGATGTGGCCGGGATAAAACATGATGCCGTCGAGCCGGAGGCCCGGGAGGGCATCGACCTCCTGGGCCAGTGTCAGGGCGGCCCCGGGCGTCTGCACGCCGGTGCGGCCGAGGCCCACGTCGAGGTCGACCAGGATCCCAATCGTCGAGCCCACCGCGGAGGCCGCGCCGGACAACACGCCAGCGGCGTACAGGGAATCGACTCCCACGCGGATGGTCGTCGAAAGCGCCAGATGGGCCAGCAGTGCGCACCGCTCCGGCTGCACGGCCGGGTAGGCCATGAGGATGTCGCCGGCCAGCCTGGCCATCACCTCGGCCTCGCCCGGCTTGGCGACGGTTAGCCCGATCGCGCCGGCCTCCAGCTGGAGCGCCGCGAGATGGAGCGATTTATGGGTTTTGATGTGTGGCCGGAGCCGCAGGTCGTTCGCCCGGGCATAGGCGGCCAAGCTCTCGATATTCTGCTGGACGATGCCGGCATCGATCGCGATGAAGGGAGTGGGAATCGCTGCATCCGTCACAGGTCGGTCCTCTTCGTTCAGGTGCTGACGCCGGCTTCGATCTCCAGACCGAGCAAGTCCCGGCCCTGATCCACGAGGCGGTTCACCTGCTCGAGCCCATCCATCGACTCCTGGCAAACCCGCCCCAGTTCTTCCAGCTTACCGCGGATAAAATTCGCCGAACCGATGATCTTCAACGCCTCCACGATGTCGTTCCCCAGCCGGATGCTCGCGTCCAGGTCGTCGAGGCAACGCTGTGCTTCCTGGGACTGGACATCGTACGCACGCTGTGTATCCTCAAGATACCCGAGCGTCTGGTCGCGAATAAACGGGTCGTTGATGGCCTGCGCCCGCAAGCGCAGTTGATCCAGCATCGGGTAATAATTCAGGTTCAAGTCGTCCAGGCTGACGCGAAGCTGGACGACCGCCACGTTCGCCTGCTCCCACTTCTCGATAAACGCCAGCGTTTCCTCCTCGTTGAACTGCATCTGGGCATTTAGCAGGATGTTCTGTTGCGAGGCGGCCGCCTCACCCATCACCTGCATCACTTCGCCCTGCTGGGTCTCCACCCCCTGAATCGCCTGGCTGAACCGTGCCGCCAGCGCGTTTTCGCCATTGGTGTTGGTAGCGGTGCATCCCCATTGCACGGCCAGAAATAACACGCCGGCCAGCGCCGAGGCGCCGTGTCGAGGGACGCGTTGATAGACAGTACCTCCATCCGACTGGCACTTCATATGGGCTCCAGGTTTGATGTTCGAGGTTCAAGGAAGGGGGCGCGTGCGACACGGCGAAGCGCGTTACCGCAAGGTCATTCGCCTGAAAAAATAGATCCCTGAGCCGCAAAATACGCACTATAACGCCGGCTTGCCAAAGAAGGTTTGCATCAGTTCCCGCGGTGGCGGCGGGGTTCCCAGGGTGAAGCCGACGGCGCCCAGCACTGACACGGCAAAGCCCCAGATGAGCGGGTCCAGCCCGGCCGGCCGCCAGGGCTGGAAAGCGCCCGTGAGCAGATACCCCGTCGCATACAACGCCAGGTACGCGCCAAATCCGCCCAACATCGCCGCGATCGCGCCGCCCCTGTTGAACCGTGGCCAGTAGAGCCCGAGCGCGACCGGCACCAGAAACGCCGACGCGAGCCCGCCCCCGCCGAATACGATGAGGTATTGCAACACGTTCGGCGGGTTGAGCGCCCCGAGCGTCGCCAGTCCGCCGACAGCGAGGGTGCACCCGTAACTGAGGGTCCGGATCCGGGCATCCGAGACGGTGGGATCGAGGTGTGTCTGGTAGACATCGCGCACCACCGACGAGGCGATCATCAGCATGAAGCTGTCGACCGTTGACATGGCGGCTGCGAAAGGGGCGGCGATAAACAGGCCGGCCAGCCACGGCATGGCCGCCGCATCCGCCAGGGTGAAGGCCATCAGGGGCATAATGCGATCGGCCGACTGGTCGATGCCCGGCACGAGAAGCCGCGCGCACACGAAGATCACGACCAGCGGGAGGTAGATGAGGGTGAAGTAGATCGACAACGCCGCGATGCCCCGCCGGAGCGCAATGGTGCCGTCAAATGCCATCAGCCGCACCATATTGCCTGGCTGGCCGGTCCCTGAAAGCGCCCAGAAGACAAAAAAGGAGAAGGCCAGACCAATTGGCAGAAAGCCGTCCGCGCTCGTCGGACTCGGCCCGGGAGGGGTCAGGTACACGCCCTTTGCGCCGGCGCCGTAGGCATACTCGCGCGACTCCCCCGCTACCGCTACCGCCCCGCCGGGCAACATCGGCGGTTGCCCGCCAAACGATGTGGCGACGGCTTCGACCTCCGCCGGCGTCGTGAGCTCCACCACCGGAACGGGTTCGGACACGGACGCCCCGGCAGGTACCAGCGCCGACCGGTTCGTGCGCATCCACCGAAGACCGCCGGCGCTGTCGGGCAGAGTGAGCCAGGTGTCTACCGGAATGAGCAGACCGGGCGCCTCCGCGGGAGCCGCCGTGGTGAACGCGACGTCGCCGAATCGGGGCGGGGTCATTTCCCCGATCGCCCGGGTCGCCCGGTCGAGGCCGCCGACCTGATGAAGCGTCAACATGAGCATGGTCAGCACGCCGATCACCATCACTCCGCCCTGGAGCATGTCCGTCCACACCACCGCCCGAAACCCCCCGAACGTCGTGTAAAAAACGACCAGCACCGCAAAAAACAGCAACGAAAGCACATATTCGGGGCTCTCTCCACCGGGAACGCCGCCGAGGAGATCCGCAAGGCCGACCGCCGCGAGGTGCATCGCCGGCAGCGTGCCCAGCACCTGCTCCAGGATGAGTGCCGCGAGTTTGAACTGGGGAATCAGGTATACCAGCAGCATCGTGGCGATCAACAGGGTGGCGATGAGCGCCAGCGCCGGACTCGCGAACCGAGCCCGTAAGATATCCGGCAGGGTGATCGCGCCGGAGATCCGCGAGAACTTATTGAGCTGCTTGCCGAGCAACCCCATGCCGCAGATCGGAAAGATCATGTAGCTGGCGATCCAGAGCGCGAGCGACCAGCCATGGGTGTAGATGAGCGCCGGGAAGCCGGCAAACGTGCCGGCCGACGCGCTCGTGGCGCCGTAGGTAAGCGCCAGCGCGAACATCCCCAGTTCGCGGCTGCCCAGAAAATAATCGCCCAGAAACCCTGTACGCCGGCGGCCGGCGCGGTGGGCGAGCCAGCCGAGCGCAAACACCATCAGGGTATAACTGGCAAAAACGATCAGCGCCACGGGAAGGGGGGCCCGTGGGGTGTCTCATCGGTGATACCGCGCAGCGCGAAGGCGATACTGAAGGCTGTCGCTGCCCCCCAGGGGACCGTCACGCCCCAGAACACCCACGCCGGCCACCCGAGCACACGGTCGTTGACGCCGGCGGGATGGTCGTATCCGAACAGGCCGGCGTAGCCGACCGTCCAGGCCATACACACGGCCCAGGCGAGCAGGATGAACCATGCCTCGCGACGCGCACGAAGAAAGGCCGGATCGGGGGTGAAGTCTGGCTCAGATTCCATAGGCTCGCGGGATAAACCGGTCAGGGCTTCAACTCGAGAATCATCTCGATTTCGGTGGAGGCGCCACGAGGCAGCTGCGCCATCCCGATGGCCGAGCGCGCGCCAACGCCGGCGTCGGGTCCGAACACGTCGATCAACAGCTGCGAGGCACCGTTCACGACCACGTGGGGCTCCGTGAAGTCGAGGTCGGAATTTACATAGCCGGTCACCCGCAACACCCGCGCGATCCGGTCCAGCGAACCCAGTTCCTGGATCACCATCCGCAGGTTATTCGCGGCGCACAGGGCCGCCGCGCGCTGGGCCTCTTCCACGCTCACCTGCGACGGCACCTTGCCGGGGCTGACGAGCTTACCATGCGCCACAGGAACGGCGCCGGACACATAAACCGTGGTGCCGTGAACCACGACAGGTTTGTAGATGGCGCCCGGGCCGGGAATATCGTTCAGCGGGTAGCCAAGTGCTTCGAGTTTTTTGTCGCGTTCTCCCATACGTTCAGCTAAATGAATGATCGAGTGCGAAAGAATATGGGCGATGGAAATTCGAATTGCAACCACGCCGCGCCGTCAACGCAACGCCTCCCCGAAGAAACGCAGCCAGTTGCCGTGGAAGACCGCATCGATGTCGGCCGGCGAAAAGCCGCGGGTTTCCAGGATGCCGGCCAGTCTCTGCAGATCTGAAATCGTCTCCAGATCCCCGGGCGTCTGCTCCGTCCCGAAGCCGCCGTCGAGGTCGCTGCCGATGGCCGCGTGGCGGGTATTGCCGGCGAGCGTGCACACCCGCTCGATGTGGTCCGCCACGGCACCCAACTCGACGACTGCCGGCGAGGTCTCCCCACGCACCCATCCGGGATACAACATCCAGGCATCGAGCGCTGCACCGATGACGGCGCCTCGCTCGATGAGCCGGCGGATCTGCGCGTCGGTCAGCTGGCGCTGGTGCGGAACGAGCGCCCGACAGTTGTGGTGACTGGCCAGCACAGGCCCCCCGAAGGCGTCGAGCGCCTGGTCGAAGCTCTCGTCGGAAAGGTGCGTGACGTCCAGAATCATCCCCAACCGATCAAACACACGTAGCAGTTCGAACCCTCGGGTGTTGATCGGGCCTTCGACGCCCGTCCCGGCGGCATATTGCCCCAGGCCGTAATGCGTGAGGCCGGCGGCCCGAAGTCCATCCTCCCACCAGGCTTCCGCCTGTTCGGGACGGACCATCGGGTCGCACCCTTCCATGCTCAGGATGATGCCCGGCACCCGCGTCGCGCCGGCCTCCCAGGCCTGCCAGTGGGCGCGCAGGTCGGCGGCCGTACGCAGCATTCGCAGGCGGCCGTCTTCCTCTAGTTGCCGGTAGTAGGCCCGCTGGGCCTGAGCGGCCGCGTGGGCGATGGCCGGCGTGGCGTGTTCGAGGTCGGTGCGTTTATATCCGGGTTGCGGCGTCTGCGCCGCACCGCTGCGCGCGAGGAGCGTCGCCACACATACGGCAACGCCGGCCGCCGCCAGCTCGGGCAGCGAGGTCGTGCAGCGTCCCCGGCCGGGCACATCGGTCATGTGCGCCTCGCAACGGCGCAGTTCAGTGATGGAGAGCGTCAGATCGCGGTTGTAAGACACCGCGTTCCACGCCAGGTCCAGGTGGGCGTCGAAGAGGAGGCGCATGTTGGCGTGTGCGAGTGTGGGGGTGTGGGAGTGTGGGAGTGTGGGAGTGGGTTCTCCCATACCCCCACACCCATTATAGCTTCCTCAACCGTACCTCCTCCACCGCATGCCCGGGGCCTTTGCGCAGGACGAGGTCCGCGCGATCCCGGGTGGGGGCGATGTTTTCGGTGAGGTTACGGGCGTTGATCTCGCGCCAGATTGTCTGGGCAAAGGCGTCAGCCTCCTCCATGGATAGCGTCGTGTACCGGTGAAAGTACGACGACGGATCGCGAAAAGCGGTCCGGCGGAGGGTATGAAATCGTTCAAGAAACCACTGCTCGATGAGTGCAGGGTCGGCGTCGACGTAGATCGAGAAATCAAAAAAGTCCGACACATACACCGGAGGCCGCCCCTCTGCCGGCAGGCGCGGCGTCTGGAGGACGTTGATCCCTTCGAGGATCACGATGTCGGGCTGCCGGATGTCGAGCCGCTCTCCGGGCAGGATGTCGTACGTATGATGCGAGTAGATGGGCGCCTGGACGACGGGCTCGCCGGCCTTGAGCGCGGCCACAAATGCGACGAGTTGACGTTGATCGTAGCTTTCCGGAAATCCCTTGCGCTTCATCAGTCCCAGCGCCTCAAGCTTTGCGTTCGGGAAGAGAAAGCCGTCGGTCGTGACGAGATCCACCCGAGGGTGGTCCGGCCAACGCGAGAGGAGCGCCTGGAGGATGCGGGCCGTGGTGCTTTTTCCAACAGCCACGCTGCCGGCGAGGCCAATGAGATAGGGCACTTTCGCCGCTGAGTCGCCCAGAAACGTCGCGGTAGCCCGGTGCAAACGCTGGACGGCCGCAACGTAGAGGTTCAGCAGGCGCGAAAGCGGCAGGTAGACCTCGACCACTTCGCCGAGCGAGAGGTCCACGTTGAGCCCACGCAACTGCTCCAGATCCACCTCCGATAGGGTCAGCGGTGTATCTTCGCGCAGGGCGGCCCATTCAGGGCGGGCGAAATGGATGTAGGGGGAGTTCAAGGAAAAAGGGAAAAGGAAAAAGGGAAAAGGGAAAAGGGAAAAGGGAAAAGGGAAAAGGGAAAAGGGAAAAGGGAAAAGTTGAATTGTGAATACGACGGATGGTTGCTGGGCGTTCGGTGCCATTTCGGGTACCGTGCAACGTTAAACGCTGGCAACGCAACGCGAAACACCCGGCCTGGAAAAAGTTCTTGTCGCCCCGCAACCGATGCGACAACCGGGCGTATCAATTAGACAATTGACTAAATATCAAAATGAACACCGTCTTCAAAGCGCTGAACGACCCGACGCGGCGGGCGATCCTGGACATGCTGAAGCGGGCGGACCTGACGGCCGGCGAGATCGCCGATGCGTTTCAGATCAGCAAGCCGAGCATCTCGCATCATCTGGATCTCTTGAAGCAGGCCGGCCTGATCGATGCCGAGCGCGAGGGGCAGTTCATCCGGTACTCGCTCAACACCACCGTGCTCGACGACACCTTGAAGTGGTTGTTGACGCTCACACAATCTAACGGGGATTCGAACCACCATGAAGCTTCGTGAATTGATCAAGTCCGACTGGCCGGCGTGGCTGGTTGTGGGCCTGCCGTTTGTCGTACTGGCTGTGGTGTGGGACCGCCTCCCGGCCGAACTGCCCATGCACTGGAACATGTATGGCGAAGTCGACCGCTACGATGCGAAGGGTTTTGGTGCCTGGATGATCCCGCTCCTCGGGCTGGGGATGTATGTGCTGATGCTGGCGATTCCCTGGATGGACCCCAAGCATCGGATCGACCCGGGCCAGAAGGGGGTGAAGGCCTTTCGGCTGATCATTCCTGCGATGATGACCGGGATGTTCGGCATCGTCTGTCTGAGTTGGCTCGGGTATCCGATTAACACGTCCAGCGCCGTGTACCTGTTGCTGTGCGTGCTTTTTCTGGCGATGGGCAACTTCATGGCTACGATGAAGCCCAATTATTTCATCGGGATTCGCACGCCCTGGACGCTCGAATCCCCCGAAAACTGGCGCAGGACGCATCGACTCGGAGGAAAATTATGGGTCTTCGGCTCTCTTGTGATGATCGTTTTATGGTTATTTCTGCCCGTTGGCGTCTACTTCTGGGTATTCATGGCCGGCGTGCTGACCATGTCCCTCGTTCCGGTCGGCTACTCGTTGGTGCTCTACCTCAGGGACAAACGGACGGCAGAGGGTTCCAGGTTCAAGGTGTAAGGTTCAAGGCGACTTCCTTGAACCTCGAACCTTAAACCTTAAACCGTTCCGTCAGCGCACGGCGTTTTTCGTAGGCCTCGCGGGCAATACGCACGTCTTCCAGGAAGTATGGCAGTTCTTCGAGGAGCAGCGCTTGGGGGCCGTCGACGAGCGCCTTACTGGGCTCCGGGTGGAAGTCCACCAGCACCATATTGGCCCCCGATATGATGCCTTGCGCGGTGACATGGAACAGATCCAGCATGCCATCTGGAGCCGCCTGGCGGGTGCCGACGGAGTGCGAAGGATCGACACAGACCGGTAGACGAGTGAGGCGTTTGAGGACCGGGACGTGGGCGAAGTCGACCATATTCCGGTGCGGGCTGGCGAACGAGGCCTTCATGCCGCGCAGGCAAAAGACGATGCGGGAGTTGCCGTAGGTGGCCAGGTATTCGGCCGCGTTGAGCGACTCGGCGAGCGAGATGCCGAAGCCGCGTTTGAAGAGCACCGGGTAGGTCTGCTGCCGGCCGATGAACTTCAGCAGCTCGAAATTCTGGGTATTCCGCGTGCCCACCTGGAGCATGACGCCGGTCGGTCGGCCGAGCCGCTCCAGCGCGGTGTCGATTTCCTCGATGTGGCTCTCGTGGGTGATCTCCATCGCAATCACCTTGATCCCGTACTTGCCGGCAAGCTCGAATACGTACGGCAGACAGTCCTTCCCGTGACCCTGGAACGAGTACGGATTCGTACGCGGCTTGTAGGCGCCCATCCGGGTACAGACCTGGCCGTGGGCCTGGAGGGCCTGCATCATCCGCTCGACGTGTTCGGCCGTGTCCACCGCACAGAGGCCGGCGAATATGTGCAGGTTGTCCTGATTGAAGGTCACGCCGTTGTAGGAGAAGCCGATCGAGCGTCGGTCGTCCTTGTGCCGGCCGATCATCCTGTACTCTTCCGAAATACGCACGACCCGCTCGACGGCCGGCAGCCCCTGGATGTCCTCGATCGCCAGCGCCGCCGTGTTGCCGATCAAGTAGATCTCCGTGAGCACCTGCAGTTCGCCGCTTACAAGGTGTTTCTTCACGTCGATGCCCGGAAGCTCGGTAAGGTGTTTCCAGGTGTGAAGAAAGGCGTCCGACGTCTCGTCGATATTCGGATGGAGGATAACAAGCATGATCGTTCGGTCAGGAAGCGGTGAGAGGGACAAAAAGGTACAGGTTTCCTCTTTCTGGATTCAAGCGGGTCCGATGAAGAATTGCCTCATGAAAGCCCTTCCAGGCGATAGAATGCCAGGAAGTGGGCTCAGGGTGAAAACAAAACCGCCGATACCTCGTGTAAGCCCCCATTCACACCGTTCCCGTCTACACCATTCGGAAGCGGCTTTTAGTTCACTGCTTTCCGGGATGTACTGGGGCGCGTCGTATTTGAGAAAGGACCAAGGGACTGCCCTGTGAACCAGGCGGCCCGTGCAGGAAATCGACGCGCCTGTTCTATTCTAGACGATTATTCGGTGCCACTCGCACCAGATTCCCTTCGTTCGGATAAAACCCATCGAGCATTTCGCGCCGGCATTCCGGTGCCGCGCAGTATCCTTTCTGCCTGACGCTCGATACCCTCCAGCGCGTCAATTGCGCCTTGCGCTAGCCGGATTCCTCTATCCAATTATACATGACCTTTGATCAGCTAAACCTGAGCCAGGACGTCCTGCGCGGCGTTCAGGCATCCGGTTATACGACACCTACGCCCATTCAGCAGGCAGCCATCCCCGTAATTCTCGCTGGCGACGACCTGATTGGTTGTGCCCAGACGGGCACGGGTAAGACGGCGGCCTTTGTGCTTCCGATCCTGGACCGCCTGCTCGCCGGGCCCCGCCCGCAGGGCCCGCGCCGCGTCCGTGTACTCGTCGTCACCCCGACACGCGAACTCGCGCTACAGGTAGACGAGGCCGTCCGCACCTACGGCAAGTTCACCCCATTCCGCAGCCTGCCGATCTACGGTGGCGTGGGCATGCAGCCGCAGTTCATGGGCCTTCGCAAGGGCGCCGACATCGTAGTCGCCACGCCGGGCCGGCTACTCGATCACCTCGAACGCGGCAGCATCTCGCTGGCGCACGTCGAGGCGCTCATCCTCGACGAGGCCGATCGGATGCTCGACATGGGCTTCATCAACGACGTTCGGAAGATCGTCGCCGCCACGCCCAAAAAACGGCAGACGCTGCTCTTCTCGGCTACGATGCACGGACCCGTTCGCCAGCTTGCGGACAGTATCCTGAACAAGCCTCAGTTCATCGAGATCGGACAGCGCCGCAACCCGGCCGACACCGTCGAACAGGCCGCCAGCCTGATCGACGAGGCGTCCAAAATCGACCTGCTCTTCCACGTGCTCGAAACCGACAACGTGAACAACGTCATCGTGTTCACACGCACGAAACATCGGGCCGACCGCATCACGCGCCGGCTCAACATCGAAGGCTACTCGGCCGTCGCGATCCACTCCAACCGAAGCCAGGCCCAGCGCCAGAAAGCGCTGGAGGGCTTTAAAAAGAGCCGTTATCGCGTCCTGGTTGCTACCGACATTGCCGCGCGCGGCATCGATGTGGACGGGATTTCGCACGTGATCAACTACGACACGCCGAACCTACCCGAGAGCTACATCCACCGGATCGGCCGCACCGGCCGCGCCGAGGCCACCGGCCGCGCCATCACGTTTGTGACGCGGGACGAACTGGACTACCTGCGCCAGATCGAATCCTACACCGGCCACAAGATCGAACGCGTGGCGTATGCCCCGTTCGCCGACCGCCACTTCGAGGAACCCCGTCGCTCCGAGCACAGCCATGCCCCGGAACGCGGCGCGCGGAATCACCAGAAACCGAGCGGCAATCGGCGTCGGCCGGAAGCAAGGGGGCAACGGAGGTAATGGATTAGCGATTCGTGATTAAGGATAAGCGATTAGCGATGGGGATTGAGTTCGTTCAATCCTTGATCGCTAATCGCTTATTCGTTTATTCGCTAATCATCCTCCCCGCAGGCTGCTCATAATCCGCTTCACAGCGTCCCGTTTCACCCGATCCGGGGCCATGCCGGGCGGGAAACGGTGGTGCAGCAGGCTGTAGACGACCCCATTCAGCATCGCGAAACACGCCGCGCAGGTGACACCCGCGTCCTCCACGGACGCCAGTCCCTGCGCGGCGCTTTCGCGTAAGGCCTCTGCCGCCAGATCGTGTCCCGGCATCATCGGGTACCCCCGAGCCGGTCCATCCCCACCGGCGCCCGGCGCCATGACGAGGATTTCGAACAGCGCCGGGTTGTTGAGCCCGAACTCCAGGGATGTCCACAACAACGCCTCGAACCGCAACATCGGATTCGCGTGTTTACTGGCTATCTCCCTCGAAATACGGTAATGTAGCCGTATGCCCTCTTCGACAAGCGCCTCGACGATTTCCTCCTTGTTTCGGAAATAATAATACAACGTAGACGCCTTACACCCTACCTCAGCGGCGATCTTGCGCATCGAGACATGGTCGAACCCCTGCTCCAACAACAGCCGGCGCGAGGCATCCAGAACGGTGGCCTTAAATTCAGGTTGTTCCATGGGCGAGCCCGGAGAGCACGGTGATAGGGGGTGCCGATAGCATACTGCGCACCGCGCTATTGGTCAAGCGCCAGATCCCGGCCTATCCCAATTTTGCTTCCTACCTCGAACGATCACTCCCTCCCGTCTTCTCGCAGGACAACCTGACGCCCAACGCCACACCCCCGCACAAACCGACTCCAAGGGTGTTCCATATATAACCTATCTCCCCCGCTGGTTCTCCAGGCCAGCCGACGATGCACGCCTCCCCTTAGTCCTGACCCTGAGAGCACCCACGCGTCCCGTGAACGATGGGGTGGCTAACCCGCTGTCTCGATCAATTACATGGAATTACACGGACTCCGCTTCTCCAAGCGTTACAGACAGGCGACAGACTTTACAAATTGTTAACATTTAAGCACACATCCGCCATACACCTCACTGTTAGAATGTTGCATATTTGTCAGAAATCCTCCCTACGTGTTATAGGAATATTCCTACAAGCCGAAACACCTGGGGATTGATTGCCCCTCATAGGACGTCCTCTACTACGTCCAATCTGCAAGCTATTTTATTCACTCAGTACTGTACGCACCATGATGTCTACCCTACTAATGAAGGGGAGGGGGCATGTTATGCCAGCGCCCTCCGGTATCGCTTCGCGTTTTTCGAACTGGGCTCTCGTTATCCTGCTCGGAGCCGCCCCACTCGCTTCCCAGGCTCAGGATCTCTCGGTTGCGCGTCAATGGAACGACGAGCAGCTCGACGCCATCCGAGTCGATGTGGGTCGCCCAACGGTTCATGCCCGCAACCTCTTCCACGTCTCGGCCGTGATGTACGACGGTTGGGCCGCATACGACGAGACCGCCAAAACCTTTATCCTCGGCAACACCTTCGGCGGACACGCCTGTGATTTTGGCGGCGTTGCCGTGCCAGCCGATGTGGCCGCCGCGCGCGACGAGACGATCAGCTTCGGCGCCTACCGCATCCTCTCGCACCGGTTTTCGCTGTCTCCAAATGCAGCCACGTCCCATGCGCGCTTCGATGCACGCATGGATTCGTTGGGCTACGATATAACGAACACGTCGACGGACTACGCCACGGGTGGCCCGGCCGAGCTGGGCAACTATATCGCGCAGTGTATGATCGACGCCGGCCTCGAGGACGGCTCGAACGAGCAGAATAACTACGCTTCGACGATCGGCTACGTGCCGACCAACCAGCCGCTAATCATGGACTGGACGGAGTCGCGCATCACCGATGCAAACTACTGGCAGCCGATCGCTCTGACCCATACCCTAAATGAGTTAGGGGAGCCTATCGCGGTAACACCCCAGGGATTCCTGACACCGCACTGGAGTTCAGTAGTACCGTTCTCGTTGGATCCTGACGATTTGGAGATGAAGGAGCGGCATGGCGTGATGTACCCGGTGTATAACTACCCCGGCGCCCCGCCGAAGTTGACCGAGGTAGGTAACGACGAGGAGTCCGAGTTCTACAAGTGGAACTTCGTTGTCGACATCATCTGGTCCTCGCACCTGGATCCGAGCGATGGCGTCATGTGGGACATTTCGCCGGCCTCGCGTGGCAACAACCCGTTCGACAGCTACCCGACGACGTTTGACGAATACAAGGCTTTCTACGACGAGCTCAACGGCTACGTCACCGCTGGCCTGGGCCATGCCGTAAACCCGTACACCGGACAGCCGTACGAATCCGAGATGGTTCCGCGCGGCGACTGGGTTCGTGTGTTGGCCGAGTTCTGGGCCGACGGCCCCCGGTCTGAAACGCCTCCCGGCCACTGGTTCACGATCCTCAACCAGGTGAACGAACATCCTGCTCTCGTCAAGAAGTTTGGCGGTGTGGGCGATGTGGTCGAGAACCTCGAATGGGACGTCAAGGGCTACTTCATGCTTGGCGCCGCCGTACACGATGTGGCGGTCACGGTGTGGGGCCTCAAGAGCTACGAAGACTACGTACGCCCGACTTCGGCCATCCGCGCGATGGCCGAACGCGGCCAGAGCACGATTGACTCGCTCGCGAACTACTCACCGGCCGGCATCCCGCTTTACGACGGCTACATTGAAGTCATCGAAGAGGGCGACCCGCTCGCCGGCGACAGCAACGAAAACGTCGGCAAGATCAAAATCTACGCCTGGCGCGGCGCCGGCGCGGTCGTGAACCCCGCGACGGATGTGGCCGGCGTGGACTGGATTCTGGCCTCCCAGTGGCGCCCTTATCAGGCGGCTACGTTTGTGACGCCTCCGTTCGCCGGCTATGTCTCGGGGCACTCGACCTTCTCCCGCGCGGCGTCGGAGATCCTGACGATGATGACGGGCGACGAGTACTTCCCGGGAGGCCTCGGCGAATTCCACTTCACGGCCAGCGACTACCTCGTTTTTGAGGACGGCCCGAGTGTGGACATGACCCTTCAGTGGGCGACCTACCGCGACGCGTCGGATGAGACGAGCCTTTCCCGCATCTGGGGCGGCATCCATCCGCCGATCGACGACGTACCCGGCCGCCGCATCGGCAAGGCGATCGCCGAGGACGTTTTCCTTGAAGCAACCCAGTTCTTCAACGGCACCGCCACCAGCGTCGATACGCCGGCGCTGGCGCAGGGCTTCGACGTCGACCTCTACCCGAACCCGGTCGGCGCCAGCCGCCGGCTCAACGTGGCGGTCGACGGCGGCAAGTCCGGCGTGACGCTCGAAGTGTTCAACGTCCTGGGCCAGGAGGTCCTCACCCAGCGTGCGCCGGCGTTCCAGAAAAACGTCTCGATCGACACGAGCAAGCTGGCGGCAGGTGTCTACCTGGTCCGCGTATCGGGTGACGAAGGCACCGTCTCCCGCCCGGTGACGATCCGGTAATTCGTCTCGTCTGTCCGTGAGGGGCATTAAAGGGGTAGCGGGTTCGCCTGCTACCCCTTTTTTTTACACCTCCCGGGGCCCCCTCACTCCCCCGAAAAGCCCGTTCACCCGGCCAGTGAGCCCACCCGGGGCAAGCGGCTGGCATTTATGGCGCGATCGTTTTTTATTGGGTCGGATTTTAGTAGGTTGATCGCCGTACTGCAAGCAAGCTCTGTATCGACATGACAGGTCCCACCTCACCCCCGGATGGACCGCGCAAGGACCGCTGGTTCGTCTCCCAGCCGTTGCGATGGGTGCTCCGAGTCGCCCTCGCACTGGCGGTATTCATGCTGGCGAATACGCTGTATTTGCTGGCGAATCGATTCGCGGATATTCTCGGCTGGACGTTTTTTGCCGCCGGCGAGACCTCGCTCCCGGCGCTCTTCCAGGCCATGGTGTTATCACACACCGGCATCGGCCTCCTCGCCGTGGTGTTGATGCTGGCGTTCGGTATCGGCCACCTGCCCCGGGTCTGGAAGCGCTACAAACGGCCCAGCGGGCTCACGGGCATTGCCTACATGGTGCTCGGCCTGATCCTGGCCGTCACCGGGCTATTCATCCTCTCATCCTCCGCCAGCCGCGACAATAGTTGGGCCTGGTGGCTGCACGTGGTCTGCGCCTTCGCCGCGCCAACCGCGTACGTCCTACACCGCCTCCGCAGCCGGAGCAACCGGCCGCAATCCATTGCACACTGGCGCTTTGGCGGTGCCGTCGCCTCGCTCCTCCTGGTTTTTGTCGTATGGCACAGCTTTACGAACCGAGACATTGTCCTCACCGACGAGGCCCGTATGGCGATGGCGCAGGGGCTCCATACCGGCCCCGGAGCACGCGATCGCAATCCGGCA
>JAWXAX010000221.1 GCA_034439735.1 Rhodothermales bacterium
CCGGTCGCAGTATTCGGCCTCGTCCATGTAATGCGTGGTGGCGAAGACGGTGACGCCGGCGGCGGCGGCCTCGTAAATCATATCCCAGAACTGCCGGCGGGTGATCGGGTCCACGCCGCCCGTCGGCTCGTCCAGGAAAACCACTTTGGGATCATGGAGGATGGCCACCGAAAACGCCAGCTTCTGACGCCAGCCCAGCGGCAGCGCCCGGATGAGCGTATGACCGGCTTCGGTGAGATCCAGTTTGCGGAGTAAAGCCTCGGTTTTGTCTCGGATGGCGGCGTTCGAGAGACCGTAGATGCCTCCGTAGAAGCGGATGTTTTCGCGCACGGTGAGGTCCTCGTAGAGCGAAAACTTCTGGCTCATGTACCCGATCCGGCGCTTCACCTGCTCGGGTTGGGCGCCGACATCGAAGCCGGCGACGGTGGCGTGCCCGGACGATGGCGCGAGCAACCCTGTGAGCATCTTCATACACGTCGTCTTGCCGGCGCCGTTGGCGCCCAGGAACCCGAAGATCTCCCCGGCCTCGACAGAGAAGGAGACGTGGTCTACCGCCGTAAAATCGCCAAACGTGCGGGTGAGCTGGTCGACATCGATCATGGCCATCAGGTCACCTCCCGGTGTTCGTCCATCAGCGCCATGAAGACATCCTCGATGCCGGCGGCGATGGGTGCAACATGGGCCTCGCCCACACCGTGGTCGGCCAGATAGGCCAGCAAGTCGGCCGGGCGGGCGTCGGGCCGGGTGTCGGTGTAGTGCAGGGATTCGCCGAACGCGTAGACCGAGTACGCATGGGGGTAGGCGCGCAGCGTCTGCATCAACCGGAAGCGCTCGGGCGCGCGGATAGCGAAGAGGCGGCGCGTGAACCGGCTCGAGAGCGCCGCCGGCGCGTCGATGCCCAGCACGTGACCGCCCTGCATGAGCGCGACGCGGTCGCACAGGCCCGCCTCGTCCATGTATGGGGTGGATACCACGATAGTGATGCCGCTGCGTTTGAGCCGGCGCAGCATCTCCCAAAACTCCTGCCGGGACACCGCGTCGACACCCGTGGTCGGCTCATCGAGAAACAGCACCCTGGGCTTATGGATCAGCGCGCACGAGAGGGCCAATTTCTGCTTCATGCCGCCCGAGAGCTGGCCGGCGCGGCGGTGTTTGAAGGGTTCGATCTGGCGGTAGATGTCTGCGACGAGCGCGTAGTTCTCGGCGATGGTCGTCCCGAAGACCGAGGCGAAGAAGGCCAGGTTTTCCTCGACTGTGAGATCCGGGTAGAGCGAAAACCGGCCGGGCATGTAGCCGAGACGGAGGCGCAACGCGCGGTAATCCGCCACCACATCCAACCCGTCGACGCGGGCTTCGCCGGCATCCGGCTTCAGCAGCGTCACCAGCATCCGGATAAGCGTCGTCTTCCCCGCCCCATCCGGCCCGATGAGTCCGAACAACTCGCCCTCCTCAACGGCCAGGCTCACCCCGTCGACCGCCGTGACGGCGCCGAAGCGTTTGGTAAGGGAAGTGAGGTGGATGGCGGGCATGGGGATGGTTGATGGTTAATGATTCTTACGAACAATTGACCATCACCTATTCCCACTCCCCCACCTTGCCTCCCCCGGCATCCCGATTTTCAGGGCGCCGGCGGGGTTGGGGACGCGGATGTCGAGGGCGTAGACGAGGTTCACGCGTTCGGCTTTGGTCTGGATCATGCGCGGGGTGAACTCGGCTTCGGAGGCGATCCAGGCGATTTCGCCCGACAGGGAGCGATTTTCGGTGGCCGTTTCGTCGATCAGGACCTCGACGGCCTGGCCGAGGTGGATGTGGGGGAGTTGGTCGCCGCTGACGTAGGCGCGGAGTTCGAGCGTGTCCAGGTTGGCGATTTTGTAGAGCGGCCGGCCGGGAGCGGTCTGCTCGTACCGGCGGGCGTAGACGGCCAGCACCGTGCCGGCGATGGGGTTGACAATAACGCTCCGCCGGATTTGGTCGTCGATCATGGCGATCTGGGCATCGAGCGCCTGCATCTCGCCGAGGATCGTGGCGTTCTGGGTGCGGATGGACTGGACCTGGCGGTCGATGACGCGGATCTGGCCGTCGATGTCGTCGCGTTGTTTGGGGGTGGCGGCCTGATCCTGGAGCAGGAGCTCGACCCGTTCTTTCTCACGGACGGCGACATCGCGTTGGGTTTCGAGCACATCGATCTGGGCGAGCACGCCGGCGATCCGTGAGCGGACCGCATTGCGGCCGGCGCGGACCTGGGCGCGGGTCAGCGCGAGGTAGGTGGTGTCGACGAGCGCCACGGTGGCGCCGGCAGCAACGCCCTGCCCCTCGTCCACCGAAAACGCGAGGAGCTGGCCGGCGGTCTGAGCGGAGATGATCGTCTCGATCGCCCGGAAGTTGCCGTAGGCGTCGGAGGCCGGCTCGCCGTTGCCGCAGCCGGCGGCGGCCGCCGCGAGCGCGAGGAAGAGGATGCGTGTTGTCATAAGAGGGCGTACAAATTTTTTGTACGGACACGCCATGGCGTGTCCGTACGGTCCGTCATTCCCCGGTCGCGAGGGCCGTGGCGTAGTCGATTCGGCTCTTGAGCAGTTGGAGGGCGTGGAGATCGCGCGTGAGCCGGGCCTGCTGCTCGGCGTTCCGTTCGATCAAGAAATCCGTCGCCGTGAGCACCCCGTTGTCGAGCTGGCTCGCAGCGGCTTCGGTAATGCGGGCTCGGAGCATGATGATCTCCTCGTCCTGCACGAGGAGCGCTTCGAGGCGTTCGATGGCCTGGCCGTGTTCGACGGCGGCGAGGTCCAGCTGCCGGGTAAAGACCTCTTCGCGGGCGGCGACGACGTCTTGCTGGAGTGTCAGCGCCTCGCGGTCGCGCTGGCTGACGCGCCAGTCCCAGAATCCCCACTGGACGCGGAGGCCGAACGAATAAAACGGTTGGAAGCGATCGTCGAACAGGTCGAGCCCGGCGGGCCGGCCGTAGGCGGCCTCCGCGAAGCTGACCACCCGGGGGCGCGTCTTGAGGCCGGCGAGGGCCTGCTGGGAGGCGAGGAGGTCCGTCTGCAGTGCAAATGCCGCGTATTCGGGCCGCGCGCGTTGATTTTCGAATGCCGCGTCGGGCGCTTCGGGCCATGCCAGGGGGCCGTCGGCCGGTTGCCCGATCAGTTCGGACAGGACGGCCAGGGCGGTTTTACTGGCCGATTCCGCCTCGGCGACCTGTTGATCCACCCGCAGCCGCTCTACGGCCATCACATCGGCATTGCCGGGCGTGACCAGGCCGGCGCGCACCTGCGCCTCGAGCCGGCGATGCCGGGAGGCGAGGTCTTCGGCGAACGTCTGGAGCGACGCCAGCCGGGTTTCGGCCGCGAGCGCCCCGAAGTAGGCCACGTTCACTTGGTCACGCACCCGGTAGAGATCCACCGCCACCTCTTGCTGCGCCGCGTCTCGCTGTAGCCGTTCAAGCGCCTGCTGGCGACGAACGACCCCGCCGTCGTACACCAGTTGGTCCACACTCAGCGACACCCGGTACTGGTCGTGGCTGATGGTGGGCCCCGACGCCCCGGGGAGGGTGATGGGGAAGGAGGGGATGGCCGACTGGTAGGTGGCCTGGCTTTGGAGCGACAGGGTGGGGAGGAACCGGGCATCGAGGTTATCGAGCCGAAGCGCCGCGATCTCGTCGTGGAGCGCGAACTCCTGCCGACGAGGATGGTGCGCTTCAGCCAGCCGGTAACAGGTATCGAGGCGGATCGTATCCGCGGGGGCGATCGCCCAGAGAGCGAGGAGGAGTGCGATCATGGTGTGAGGGCATCCAGGAAGAAGCGGACGACGACTTCCTTGCGTTGCTGGAGGAAAGCGTGATAGGCCGTGTCGTCCATGCCTGTGACGGTCTGAACCATCGGCCGGGCGACGAAGGGGAAGACGCAGAGCGCCATGAGGTTGGCGACAAAGTGCGCCGGCGCGATCGGGCGGATCTGGCCGGCGGCGACGGCCTCCTCAATCTGTGCGGCGAGGATGGCGAAAAGGCCGTTTGTATGCCCACTCATGAACGTGCGGAGCCGATCCGGATTCCGGCGCAGCTCCTCGACCACAAAACCCGGCACGTGAGGGTTGACGAGCACCTGGTCGATGTACGTATGGACGAAGCGTTCAACCTTCTCGCGGAGCGGGAGGGGGCTGCCCAGCACTTCCAGCACCGGAACCATGACATGCCGCACCGCCCGGCTGAAGACCGCCTCGAAGAGCCTGTCCTTCGTCCGATAATAATAATGGAGCAGGGACTGATTGAGCCCCGCCCGTCGCGCGATTTCCTGCATCCGTGCACCGCTGAAGCCCTTCTCGTGGAATTCAGCCGTCGCCGCCGCGAGTACGCGCGCTTCCGTTTCCTGAGGATTATCCATCGTCCTTGCCTGGTTGCCCCGGCATACTACGGGGTTTGGCAAAAATATTCAACTGTTTAGTTAAATTTTTTTACCGGTACTATTTTCTACCCCTTGAACCTGAAACCTTGAACCTGAAACCGATTCACAGAAGCACCTGCTTACCGATTGAGCCAAAGACGCATCCGTGTTGATCTGAACCGGTTTCTCCCGGCTTGGGGGGCATTGTATCATGGAGTCGTTCGGGGTGGCGCATGCACGTGGCCCCACGATCAATTCTGCGAGACCGGTCTCCTTTTTTACGGAGACCCTACCGCCTGCAAGGATCTTAACGATGCAAGGAACAGCGAATCCGAGCCACGACCGCTTGAGCGGTATACCCCTGCACCTACGCCCCATCGTTCGTTCGCCCTGGAGCCGGCCCACGCCGGATGCCGTGGCGGATTGTGGTTAGATCTGACGCAGGAATATCCAACCGGTCTATTTATTGCGCCTTGAGGCGCCGATACCTCAGAGACCTACAGCTAGCCAGTACTATTTGTGATGAATCGTCACAACGGATCGATAGATGCGGCCCTCGACGTGGCTGCGCAGCAACAACCCATGACAGTTCGAGCGGAGCAGGGCGTGCGTAAGCAGGGCCCCGTGACTCATCAACGCATGATCGACTGGTTGATCGGGGCTCCCGTGCGGAACACCGATCCCTCAACGAAGCGTTTCGGATCGTTCAACCATGGTGTCCATGAAAAAACCGGCCGCGTCCCGGGCCAGTACACGGAAATAACGGGATATGGAGTGAGCGTGCTCGCCCACCTGTATCGCTGGCGCGGTGAACAGCGGTATCTCGACGCCGCCCGCGAGGCGGCGCGGTTTCTGATGCGGATTCAGCTTCCTTCGGGGGCCTATCCGCACTGCCCGGATCCCGAAGGGTCGTGCGCGGAGGGCGAGCAGTATACGTTCGACACGTCCATGTGCACGATGGGGATGATGGACCTGTATCGGGCAGACCCGGACGAGGCTTATCTGGACAGCGCACGTCGCGCCGGCAAGTGGCTGCTGTCCATGCAACGCCCGGACGGCGCCTTCCTTGCCAAGTTCATCCCGAAGACAGGGGCGGCCAACACCGGCAATTTCTTTGGCGACGGCAGTTGCATCCATGTCAAAAACGCAATGCCGCTCCTCAAAATCGCCGACGTGACCGGCGAGCAGGAGTTCATCGAAGCCGCGCGGCGGGTGTGCGATTACACCCTCGGCCTGCAGGCGTCCGACGGCCTCTTCTGGGCGATGCCGACGCGGGATTTTGTGTTCACGCACGCCCATTGCTACGCCTGCGAGGGCTTCCTGTCGGCCGGCGCCTATACCGGCGACGACCGCTACACCCAGGCCGCGCTGAAGGGCATCCGCTGGCTCCAGCAGAACCAGAACGGCGACGGATCGGTCTACCAGGTTTATGCCGACCGCCGGGGCATGAAGCACCAGGTGCGCCGCGCCGTCGACGCCTTCAAGGCGGCCGACGCGACGTCGCAGACGGCGCGCCTGACGCATCTGGCCGGCGCCGGCTTCGAGGCCAACCATCGCCGCGCGATCTCCTTCATCGAATCCCAGATGTGGAGCCCGTCGGGTGGCCTGTATTACACCAAGGGCCGTTTCCGGACGAACAAGATGATGTTTGCCTGGCCGGCCATGTTTGCCATCGAGGCCTTCGAATTCCCCCGTAACGAAGTATCCGCGAAGGATCTTTTCTAGGGCGATATGGAGCAGAAACGCATCAAGGTCGTCGTGATGTTTGGCACGCGGCCCGAGGCCATCAAAATGGCCCCGCTTATCCCCGAACTCGCCCGTCATCCCCATATATTCGAGCCGATCGTCGTCTCCACCGGCCAGCATCGCGAGATGCTCGCCCAGGTGTTGTCGCTGTTCGAGATAACGCCGCACCACGACCTGGACGTGATGGTGCCGAATCAGACCCTCGCCGGCCTGACCTCGCGCCTCATCCACAAACTCGACGCCCTGTTCACGGAGATCAAGCCGGATGTCGTGCTGGTGCATGGGGATACGACCACGGCGCTCGCCGGCGGCCTGGCGGCCTACTACCACCAGATCCCGATCGGCCACGTCGAAGCCGGCCTGCGGACGTACGACAAGTACTCGCCGTTCCCGGAGGAGATGAACCGGCACCTGGTGGACACCCTCGCCACGTTCCACTTCGCGCCGACGCAGACTTCGGCCGACCATCTGCACAGCGAGGGCGTGCCCGACACGTACATCCGCATCACCGGCAACACGGTGATCGACGCGCTGCAGACGGTTGTCAAAAAACCGTGTACGTTGCCGATCGAGCTGGACTGGGCGAACCGCCGCATGATCCTTGTGACGGCGCACCGGCGCGAGAGCTTCGGCGAGCCGCTGGAGAACATCTGCCAGGCGCTCCGCGACATCACCGAAAAGTACCCGGACGTCGAGATCGTCTACCCCGTTCACTACAACCCCAACGTGCGGCGCACCGTCTACGCGAAGCTCGAGGGCGTACCTAGGATCCACCTGATCGACCCGCTCGATTACCTGGAGTTCTCCCACATGATGGCGAAAAGCTACCTGATCCTCACCGATTCGGGCGGCATCCAGGAGGAGGCGCCGGCGCTCGGCGTGCCCGTCCTGGTCCTGCGCGACGTCACCGAGCGCCCCGAGGCCGTCGAAGCCGGCACTGTCCGCGTCGTCGGCACCGACACCGCGACCATCGTGGCGCATGTCGACGACCTGATGCGGCCGGCCGCCCACCGCGCCATGTCCCAGGCCATCAACCCCTACGGCGACGGGCTCGCTTCGAGCCGAATAGTTTCCATACTCAAAGAGGCTTTTGCACATGAACCTGCTCTGGATCCCACACAGCCCGTCTGAGCCTGGTGCGCATCGCCGCGATCAATACTTTATCCGCATCCTCCGGGAGCGGCACAAGATTTATACGCTGACATGGCAGACCTGGAAAGGCGGGGACCGCTTCAAGGCCGTCCTGGCCGGCCTGCGGTTCTACCCGCTGACCATCGACGGCCTGGACGCCTTCCACGTCCGCCGCATCCCGGATTTTCTCCGGCCCTTCCGGAAGCACTACAAAAACGTCGGCATCAACCAGCACTTTTTTCACCAGGACATTCGCCGCATCGTGCGCGAATGTAACATCGACATGGTGATCGCCGGCCCGACCAGCTTCATGACGGGTTACCCGCCCTTCGATCTGGACGTGCCGCTGGTGTTCGACTACCTGGATTGCGCGGACTGGGAGGCCAAGCCGGACCATCCCGAGAAGGTGTACATGCGGGAGTCGGACGCCATCCTCTGCGTCTCCAGCATCGCCAAGGAGCGCGCCGAGCAGTTTAACAAGCCGAGCCTGTACCTCCCGAACGGCGCCGACATCCAGCGGATGCGGTCCGCGAAGGGCGATGCCGTCCGCGCGAAATACGGGCTTGAGAACGCGAACGTGGTGAGCCTGATCGGCCTCACGTGCAGCCCACGGCTGTACTTCCTGGAGTCGGTGCTGCACGCCAAGAAACAGATGCCGAACCTGAAGTGCATGCTCGTGGGGCATTCGCCGGCCATCGAAGCCGCCCTGGCGAAGATCCCGAACGCGGCGGACACCTTCATCTTCACCGGCCCCGTGCCGTACGCCGAGATCGCCTCGTACTTCGCGGCTACCGACGTAGGCATGTACCCGGTGGACGAAGCCGTTTATTACAGCGCGGCGTCGCCGATCAAGATTTTTGAATACACGGCCGCTGGCAAACCCGTGGTGGTGCCCCGCATCACCGAGGCGGAACGGCTCGGCTTCAGCAACCTCGTCTTCGCGGCGCCGGAAGCGGAAGCCTATGGCGATGGCATCGTCCGCGCCTTCAGCCATCCTCAGACCCATGTCCCCCAGATCGACAACTTCGACTGGAATTATCTGGCCGACCAGCTGGACCAGTTCCTCCATGAACTGGTCGGCGAACCGTCCCATGCGCGTACGGCCCCGGCCGTGCCGGCGTGACCCGTTACCCCAGCCAAGCACTGCTATGAAAGCGAGCGATGTGATCGCCGAACCCGCGAACCACGACATCCTGCGGACCTCCGCGGACCCGAACAACCCGTTTCCCCTCCGCGCCTTCTTCGGGCATCATAAATGCGCTTCCGGATGGATCGACAACATCCTCCGGGAATTCTGCCTACACATGGGGCTGAAGTTCAAGATCGTCCACCAGCCGTACTCCTTCGAGCAGTACGGCACACTGGGCAAACTCGTCGACGCCGAACACATCCAGTTCCTCGCGTACATCAACACGACGACAAAATACACGCCGGACCTGAAGGTCTACCGCGGCTTCCACGTCGTCCGCGACCCGCGCGACATCGTCGTCTCCGCCTACTACTCGCACCTGCACAGCCTCGAGGCGCCGACGTGGGATGAACTCAGCGTGCTCCGCGAGAAGCTGAAAGGGCTGAACAAGGAGGAGGGGCTCGTATTCGAACTCGAGTACCTCGGGCAGCAATTCAAGGAAATGTCCGAGTGGAACTACAACCAGGAGCACATCCTCGAAGTACGGATGGAGGACCTGAGCGCCGAGCCGTTTAACGTCTTCCGTCAGATCCTGGTGTTCCTCGAGATGTTCGACTACGAAACCCGCACCGGCCTCGCCAAGAGCGCCCACGCGCTCCGCCTCAGCATGAACCGGCTGAACTACAAAGGCCGGCGACACATGCCGGGTAACCTGCCCATGTTCCCGGTGCCCAAACGCCCGGTCTACACCCTGCCACAGGAAGCCCTGGAATCGATCGCCGACCGGCTCAGCTTCGCGAAGCTCGCCGGCGGGCGCAAAAACGGCCAGGAAAACGTCAAGAGCCACTACCGAAAAGGCGTCCACGGCGACTGGAAAAACCACTTCAACGCCGAGCACACCGCCTACTTCAAAGCACACTACAACGACCTGCTCGTGTATCTCGGGTACGAGGATGGAAACGACTGGTAGGAAAAGGCAACATGTAAAAGGTAAAAGGTAAAAGGTAAAAGGTAAAAAGGTAAAAAGGTAAAAGGGTAAAAAGGTAAAAGGGTATGTGAGGGGTTTGCATTCAAGAGTCGCGAAGCGAAACACCATCTAGCCCAGCATCTTTATACGGGGATCACGTGACGACGCGGCGTACGTGACGGGGCACGAGAGGTATCCCCAGCATCGAAACAACCCATACGAGTACGAAGCCCTTCGCAGTTATGCGGAGGGCATTTTTTTTGTTTTTTTGCTTCTCGGATGAGCCCTGTCGTCGGTAAACGGTGCGATAAGGATGAGGGACGCGTTCCAGGTTTTGGATTTGGGAGTTGCCACCCGGAACCCTTAACTCGCCACCCCTTCTTGGTTTCCTTGAGTGAAATGCTTACTTACGGAGACCCGACCCATCAGCCCACCTTCCCATGCGTAGTGTCGACCCCACCCTCGAACGCGAAGCGCTTGAGCGTTTCCGCGAGCAGCATCCCGATTTCCAGGCGGTCCGCCAGATCGCGCAAATCACCGAAGACGCCTTCGTGGCGCGGTTCGCCGAGACGGCCTTCGGGTGCGACCCGCTGCTTGCGCGCCGGGTGCATCAAACGGCGGTGGCCATCCTCGAACGCGCCACCCTCATCTGGGCCAACCTGAAGGACGCCGCCTCGCCGCATCTCCGGCAGACGCTTTTCAACAACATCCCGCCGGCGTTCCTGGATCACCTGCAGGAGATCCCGGACTACCAGCGGCTTTTTAGCAGCCTGGACTACCTGTCGTGCGACCACGCCGAGTCGGTCTTTTCGCCGGCCGCCTACTTTGTCGACCTCCTCCGCTTCGTCGACACCCACATCAACGGGCACCCGGACAACGCCATCCCTACGGCGCTGACCCTCCACAACCGCCGGCCAGACCTGGCCGCCATCGCCCTGGACGCGGCGAATACAACCGGCGAGATCGCCTACATCGACCTTGTGATCGAGGCCCTCGAAGCGCTCGTCCGCACCCGCGAAAACCCGGACGCCTACGCGGTGCTCCTCGACGCCGGCTACCCGTTAAATCTCCCCTTCCACCTCCCGCTGGAAGAGATCCGCGTGTATCTGGGGAAGATAAAAACCAGCCTCGCGGAGATCTATGACACCTTCGCCCGCCCCGACGACGACCCCGCGCGGGCGGTCCGCGAAGCCCTTGGTCTCTCGCCCGGCGAGTACGCCCTGCTTTCCGAGGTCAACGCCGACCCCGCCGCCCTCGACACCCGCTACGGCGGGCCGGCCGACCTCGCGAATGTCGCCGTTTTCCTCCGCCGTACCGGCCTCTCGCGCGATGAACTCAACGCGCTCATCTACCAGAACCTGGACCCGCAGGCGTTTAACGCCGGCCTCTCCCGCCTCTTCTTCATCAACCGGGTGGACGACGGCCTGGGGCACCTGGCCATCGAACAGGACCCCGCGCTGCCGCTCGACCCGTCCTACACCACCGAGCGGCTCGTCAACCTGAGCCTGCTCAAGCTGGAACGCCTCTACCGGTTCACAAAACTCGCCCGTACGCTCAGGTGGACGTTCGCCGACCTCGACCGTGTGCTGCGCACCTTCGCACCGGGCTACCAGCCCGAGCCGTCGCTCGCCTTCGAGGGCGTGAACGACTTCGTGGCGTGCGGCGCGGTGCCCACCGATCTCGCCGGTTCGACGTTCACGATCGAGGCGTGGGTCAACCCCGCGCGCGCCGGCATCCACCCGATCCTCGCGAAAGGCGTCGCCGCCCGGCAGGACGAACACGCCATCCAGTTTATCTTGTGGATCGACGACGACGGTCGGCTTGCTCTGTTCGACCGACCGCTCCTCGCCGCCGGCGACGCCGCGCTGCGCGGCAAAACCGGCGAGGCGCTGCGCGTGGCCCGGGAATCCCTGGGGTACCTCCGCACCCGCCAGGCGCTCCCGTATGGCGTCTATTCCCACGTGGCGGTGTCCGTCCACGCCGGCGTGGCGACCTTTGTGATCGACGGCGTCGAGACGCCGACGGAGAACCCGGCCGCGCGGTTGTCCATCGAAGTCGTCGGCAACGACCTCGAGATCGGGCGCGACCTCAACAGCTGTGTGTTCGAGGGCCTCATCAAGGACGTCCGCCTGTGGCGCGCGGCGCGGCCGGCGGCCGCCATCGCACGCGACCGCTACCGCCGGCTCACCGGCGGCGAGGCCGGCCTGGCAGGCTACTGGCCGCTCGCCCCCTCGCTCTCGGGCCGGCTGCACGACTTCACCCCCAACGCCCTCCACGGCATCCCCGGCAGCGACGTGCTGGCCATGCAGCCGACATGGGTGGATCACCCGCTCGTCCTGGACCCGCCGCCCCGGTGGGCCGGCCTCCAGTTTAACGGCGTCACCGACTACCTCCAGGCCCGCGAAGTCGCCGGCCTCACAGCCTTCGATGCGCTCACCGTCGAGGCCTCCATCCACATCGACTCCCTCGTCCGGCCGGACCCGATGGTGCTGGTCGCCGCCGGCAACGAACAGACCGGCGCGACCCCGTTCCACTTCGCCGTGCGACCGGGCGGCGCCCTCGAATTCCACTCGGGCTCCATCCCCGACATCCTGTTTCACAGCGACCGCGGCCTCGAAGGCGGCGGTCTGCACCATGTAGCCGTGACCTTCGCCAGCAGCCAGGTTGCCTTCTGGATCGACGGCCTGCCGGCCGGAGACATCACCCTTCCGAACGCCGCCACCCTCCAACAGGCGGGGACCAGTCTGTTTGTGGGCCGGGACCTCGAAGGGGGGTATTTTTACGGGCAGATGGCCGAGGTACGCATCTGGAACAGAGCATTGACGAGCGAAGCACTGCGCCGCAACCGGCATCGCTCGGTGCCGCCCGATGAACGGGATGGGCTGATTGGTTACTGGCCGCTCGATGCC
>JAWXAX010000222.1 GCA_034439735.1 Rhodothermales bacterium
CGGATTCGCTCTACTCCTACACCATCCCCATCCAGTACCCCAAAGCCGGCACCACCAACTCGTCCGGCCGTGTCGGCGTCATCCCCGCCGCCGGCGGCGACATCGTGTGGTTCGAGCCTTCGGACGACCTCCGAAACAACTACATCGCCCGCATGGAGTGGGCCGCCAACTCCATCGAGATCGTCCTCCAGCACCTCAACCGTCGGCAAAACCGACTGGAGGTGATCCTGGGGAGCGCGCGGACCGGCGAAATGCGCACGGTGCTCGTCGAGGAGGACTCGGCCTGGGTGGACGTGCAGGGCCGGGATGATTTTCGCTGGCTCGCCGCCGGCCGGAAGTTCACCTGGGTGAGCGAACGGGACGGATGGCGGCGGGTGTACGCAGCCGACCGCGCCTCGGGCGACCTGCTCCCGATCACGCCGGCGGAAACCGACGTGTTGTCGATCGTTCATATCGACGAAAAGGGCGGCTGGTTGTACTACATGGCCTCGCCGGACAACGCCACCCAGCAATACCTCTACCGCGCGCTCCTCAACGGCAAAGGCAAGGTGACCCGGCTCACGCCGGCCACGCAGCCCGGTTTCCACACGTACAACATCGCCCCCGGCGCCCGCTGGGCATTCCACACGTATTCTACCCTCGCGACGCCGCCGGTAACCGAGCTGGTCACCCTCCCGAAGCATAAAACCATTCAGACGGTCGTCGACAACGCGGCCCTGAAGGAACGTCTCGCCGGCCTCGACCTCGGCGAGACCCGTTTCTTCCAGATCGATATCGGCGACGGGGTGGCGCTCGACGCCTACGAGATCCGCCCGCCCGATTTCGACCCGTCGATGAAGTATCCCGTCCTGTTCCATGTCTACGGCGAGCCGTGGTCGCAGACGGTGGTCGACCGCTGGGGAGGGCATCAATATCTGTGGCACCAGATGCTGGCTCAGCAGGGCTACATCGTGATGAGCGTGGACAACCGGGGCACGCCCGGGCCGCGCGGACGCGCCTGGCGGAAGATCGTATACGGTGCCATCGGCGTACTCGCCTCGGCCGATCAGGCCGCCGCCGCAAAAGCCGTGGCGGAGTGGCCGTATGTCGACTCGGAGCGCCTCGGCATCTGGGGCTGGAGCGGCGGCGGCTCGATGACGCTGAACGCCCTCTTCCGGTACCCCGGTCTGTATAACACCGGGATGTCCGTCGCGCCCGTCCCGGATCAGCGGTACTACGACACGATCTACCAGGAGCGCTACATGGGGCTGCCGTCCGAAAACGCCGAGGGCTACCGGGAGGGGTCGCCCATTACCTTTGCCGAGCATCTCGAAGATAACCTGCTGCTCATCCATGGCACCGGCGACGACAACGTGCACTATCAGGGTAGTGAGGCGCTGATCAACAAACTGGTGCAATACAACCGGTCGTTCAGCATGATGGCGTACCCGAATCGGTCCCACGGCATCTTCGAGGGCCCGGGCACGACACGGCATCTGTACGAACTCCTGACCCGGTACCTGAACCAGAACATGCCGGCGGGGCCGAAGGGAGATGCAGGATCATAAAGACATCGGTTCACGCGCCATCACCGACGCGATCTACCGGGTGGTGTCGATCTACCTCGGCATCGAGTTCTTTTTCTGGGGGATCTCTAATTTCTCGAATGATTTCGACTTTGACGGACGGTTTGGGTACCCGTCGTGGATCCAGATCCCGATTGGGATCGCCGAGACAGCGGCCGGCATCGGGTTGATGATTCCCCGCGCCAACCTCGCCTCGCTGATCGTGTTGATCGCGGTGATGGCCGGCGCTGTCTTCAGCCATCTGATGGCGGGGGACGGGGGGTATCCGGGGCCGGCGAAATACCTCGTCTATTTTCTGCTGATGCTGTATTATCGGCGGGATGCGATACCGAGGGGCTTCATGACGTGAGAGTCGCCTCGTGCTTCATGGTCTGAGAGACGCAATGTATTGCGTCTTTACGGGGCTTCGAGTCGCGCTCCCCTCCGCCTATTCACTCTGCGTCTTCGCGCCTCAGCGCGCTTATATCTCCCGTTACCCATGCGACTATTCACCCCCATCCTCCTACTCGCCGGCATCCTCGCCGGCTGCGGTCCGGCCGCCGAACCGGCGCCCCCACCCACCGCATCCACCTCGTACGACGACTTGCTCGCGCTGCACACGGACTGGCGCGCCTTCCAACCCCCGGTGATAGTGGACGGGGTGCCCGACTATTCCCTCGCTGCCATGGCCGAGCAGCACCGCGCCCTCGCCGGCTACCAGGCACGCCTCGCCACCATCGACCCGTCTGGCTGGCCCGTCAACCAGCAGGTGGATTACCACATCGTGCGCGCCGAGATGAACGGGCTGGATTTCGACCATCGCATGCTGCGGCCCTGGGAGAACAACCCGGCGTTTTATACGATGCTGTTTCCCTCGCCCACCGACGTGCCGGCGCGCGAAGGCCCTGTCGTCCACGGCGCCATCGAACTCTCTACATATACCTTTCCGCTCGCTCCGGCCGATGCCGAGGTGGTGGCCGGCCGCGTGCAGACCATCGCGCCACTCCTGGATCAGGCACGCGCCCATTTGACGGGCGATCAGCGTGACCTCTGGGTGGCCGGTATTCGCACCATGGCCGGCCAGGCAGGGGACCTGGATGCCCTCGCCGAACGAGCCGCCGGAACGCCACTGGAGGGTGATGCCCGCGCCGCCGCAGAGGCCACGCGTGCCTTCGTCACCTGGCTGGAAGCCGAGGCGTCGGCGAAGACCGGGGCGTCCGGGGTTGGGGTGGAAAACTACGACTGGTTCCTGAAGAACGTGATGCTGGTGCCGTACACCTGGGCGGACCAGGTGGCGATGATGAAGCGCGAACTCGCCCGCGCCCATGCCGCCCTGAAGCTGGAAGAACACCGTAATCACCTTCTTCCCGAACTCGAACCCATCGAAGACGCGGCAGATTACGACCGCAATCTGAACGCGGCCGTCACCGAGTACATGGCGTTTCTGGAAGAGCAGGATGTCGTCACCATCAAGCCCTACATGGACGCCGCGCTACGGGCCAGGATCGGAACGTACAGCCCGCCGGTGAATGGCCGGCGCGAGTTCTTCGGCGAAGCCAACTACCGCGATGGCGTCGTCATGCGGACACATGGCTATCACTGGTTCGATCTCGCGCGGATGGTCGAGGAGCCGCACGAGAGTCCGATTCGCCGGGAACCGCTGCTTTACAATATCTTCGTCAGCCGCGCCGAGGGGATGGCGACGGGGATGGAGGAGATGATGATGCACGCAGGCCTGTTCGACAGCCGGCCGCGCGCCCGCGAACTGATTTATGTCCTCCTCGCCCAGCGCGCCGCTCGCGCCCTCGGTGATCTGTACATGCACGCCAATACCTTCACGATGGACGAGGCCATCCAGTACGCCTCCGAGTGGACGCCTCGTGGATGGCTTCCGACCGACGGGCAAACGGTCTGGTTCGAGCAACACCTCTACCTGCAACAGCCCATGTACGGGACGAGTTACCTGGTCGGCAAAATCCAGATCGAGGAGCTCATCGCCCGGATGGCGCGTCAGCAGGGGGACTCGTTTACGCTGAAGGGGTTCATGGACGCCGTCAATGAAGCGGGGATGATCCCGATGGCTTTGATTGCCTGGGAACTGACGGGCGACGATGAAGCCGTTGCGGGGTTGGTGGCGCCGTGAGGGGGCCACGAGGGTGTCCTTGCCGACCGGATAATCAAGGTGATGCCATGAAACTCAAGCCCTATTTTGAAGTCGGCCATCCGGTTCGTATGGCCATCGGTGGCGCCAGCACGGTGTTTTTTCTCTTCCTGGCGATGCTCCGACCGGAGATAAAATATCTGGCATTCCCCGTGGTTGTGATCGGCTTTGTCGGGTTACTGCGAGACTTGCAAAAGCGCGGGCAAATCGAGGCAAAAAATAGGCAGATCGAGAATTAACGAGCTCTTGCGTCCTTCTCTCATCCAAAACCTCCTCCTGATCGCCATGCTGGCCGCTAGCGCCGGCGTCGCCCGGGCGCAGCTCACGGGCCGTGTCGTCGACTCGGCCGGCGGGGCTCCGCTCGAGGACGTACACGTCTTCTTGGCCAACTCGGCCTACGGCGGTATCACGGGGCCGGAAGGCGCATTCACCCTGGCGGATATCCCGCCGGGAGCCTACCAACTCGTGGTGTCCATCCTCGGGTTTGTCCCCGAGACGCGTACGATCACCATCGAAGCTGGAGTCCCGCAGGAGGTATCCATTCGTCTTTCGAAGGCGATTTACACGGTCGGCGAGGTATCGGTGACGGCGGAGCGGGGTCGCCGGCGCACGCGCGATCTCGAGCGGTTCTACGCCCTGTTTCTGGGCCAGACGCCCAATCGGAATGGCTGTGAAATCCTGAATCCCGAGGTGATCGACATCGAAGACGCGGACGGCACGTTCACCGTATCCGCCGTCGCGCCGCTAACGATCGAAAATCGAGCGCTGGGGTACCGCCTGACCTACGTCCTCCGCGAGTTTAGCGCCCGAGTCAACGAACACCGTTATCTCGGTGAACCCTTTTTTGAGGACTTGACGCCGAACAACGACCGGGAGGAGCGCCGGTGGGAGAAAAACCGGCGCGAGACGTACTTCGGATCGATGGCGCATTTCCTGCGCGCCGCGGCCGGCGGGACGGCGGAAGCGGAAGGATTCCGGACGTTTTTGTTTGATCGTCCCTCCTGGCTGATGACGTATCTGGATTTTCGGAAAGCCACCCGCGAGGAGCGGGCGGAGGTCGATGTCGACTCGCTCATCCTTCCGGGGCGAGCTTCCTACGAACGGGTGCTGCGGTTGCCGGCGTACCTGCATGTCGTCTATCTGAATGAAACCATGCACGCGGCCTTCTACCAGGGTCGCAAGTTATACACCGGCATGCCCGAACCTCAGCTTTCAGTTCTGGAGCCGCTGCTGGACTATGTGCCGTTCAACGAGCAGGGCTTTCTGCAAGAGTCCTTCAGCGTAGCCCGGTACGGCTACTGGAGCTGGAAAAGCAGCGTTTGCGATATGCTGCCTCTGGGCTGGAAGCCCCTGTAGAACGCACGGGCTGCCGACGTTCAACAGGGGGCCTTGTAGCGGTGTCGCCGTTGTCTCATTCGGGATCGAGCATCTCCGTGATCCGCGCCTGCAGATCCTGCAGGTGGAGCCGGCGCATCGTATCGCCTCGGCGGTTGAGCGCCCGGTCTACTTCCGCCATCAGCGTCTCCAGTTCACCGCGGACATAGGCGCGAATATCCGACTGGCTGACATCGATATTAGTGAACCCGAAGGCGGCAGTTGACGCCGTGGTCGGCGGCGCCTCCTCGGTCATCAGGAACTCGAGGCGTTCCAGATAGCCGCGTTGCAGGTTACGACGGAAGGCGTCGATCGAGCCGGTCGTGCTCAGTTCGGAGAAAATGCCCGTGCGGAGGTCGGCGAAGAGTTCGGCCGGCGTGTACGTCCCGTCGCCCATCATCACCTCGGCCTCCATCATGCGCGCGAGCCGCTGTGGGTCGAGCAGGGTGTTGATGGCGCCTACCTGGTAGCGGCGGAGCCGGTCCATCGCGCCGACGCCTTCAATGCGCCGCAGCACGCTCTCGTCCAGCATCCACGACGGCGTCGCGAACACCTCGCGACCGAGCCATTCCATGGATTCGCGCTGGCGCGGCTCGGGCACCATCTCGTAGATCATCCCGTCCTGATCGTACGTCTTGAAGTCTTCGTGCCACCCGCCGACATTGGCCGCCACGTGGCCGACGTAGCGATTCCACTGGCCGGCGAGCTGGCCGTAGAGTTCATTCAGGTCTTCGTAATCCTTGGCCTCTTCTTGGGTCCATGATACCAGGTTTTCGAGAATGATCTTCAGGTTTGCGATACCGTAGTCGCTGGCCTTGACGGCATCGTCGCCCAGGTCCTCGTTCTGCGAGCGCGGGTCGATGCGCGGCCCTTGCCGGCCATAGAAGTACATCGGATCGCCGGCCCGCTCAACCACCCACTGGTTCAGGATGGGGCGCTCGGCGTCGGCCGAGGCCGCCTGGGGAAGGGGGGAGTACCCCCATTTAATCGCCCACTTGTCATACACCCCTATGTCCGGCATGAGGCTCGTGACCCCGTCGCCGGGTTGCGCGACGTAGTTGAACCTGGCGTAGTCCATAATCGATGGCGCGGTGCCCATGGCGTCGGTAAACGCCTTCGACCGGAGCGAGTCGACCGGGTACGCCGCGCTCGACCCCCAGTTATGCGGCAGGCCGATCGTGTGGCCTACCTCGTGGGCGGATACGAACCGGATGAGCCGGCCCATGACCTCGTCACGGAACCGGACGCTCCGCGCGTCCGGGTTGATGGCGGCTGTCTGGATGAAGTACCAGTTGCGCAGCAGGTTCATGACGTTGTGGTACCAGCCGATGTCGCTCTCCAGGATCTCGCCCGTGCGTGGGTCGTGGACGTGTGGGCCATAGGCGTTTTCGATCGGCGAGGAGAAGTAGCGGATGACCGAGTAGCGGACGTCCTCCGGGCTGAACTCCGGGTCCTCCTCCGGTGTCGGCGGGTCCTTCGCCATGATGGCGTTTTTGAAGCCGGCGGCCTCGAAGGCGCGGTTCCAGTCGTCCACGCCCTGCTTCAGATACGGCCGCCACTTGGCCGGCGTGGCGGGGTCGATGTAGTAGACGATGGGCTTGATGGGCTCCACGAGTTCACCGCGGGCATGGGCGGCAGGGTCCTTTGGCTCCAGACGCCAGCGCGTGATGAAGCACCGTTGTTCGGCCCGCTGTGCGTCGCGGCCGTAGTCGGTGAGGCGGACGCTGAAGAAGCCCACTCGTTTATCGCAGAGGCGCGGTTGCATCGGGTCCGCCGGCAGCAGGATCATCGACTGGTTCATCTCCAACGAGATCGAACTCGACGACCCGTTGGACGGCGGCTCGGCGGCGTCGTACGTGAGGACGTGGCGGACTTCCACGTTTTCGGGGTAGCTCCTCGCCGAATTGATGAAGGAGCGCGTCTTGTCGAGCCGGCGGACTTTGTACGTTTCGCGGCGCGATTTCTGGAGGCCGAGCACCGGCACATCGTCCGTATACAACGCGCTCACATCGATCACCACCGAGGAGGAGTCCGTGCCGAGCGCCTTGATGTCAAACGACTGGATGATGGCCTCGAAGTTCGAGTTGCGGACGGCCTGGTAGATGGGCTCGTTTTCGTCCGCCACGTTTTCGTAACTCACGATGCGGAGCAGCACCTTGTCTTCCATCCGTTCCCACCGGATCACCTGGTTGTTGGCCTGCTCGCCGCCGTAGCCAATCTCGTCGGCCGTCCGTGCGATCCGCGTCACGAGCAACAGCTCCCGCCCGAGCATCTCGTTCGGGATTTCGAAGAGCAGCGTCTGTCCTTCGCGGTGAACGGTGAACAGCCCCGGGTCGGACGTCATTTTCTCGGTGACGACTTCCTTGTAGGGCTTGATGGTGCTTTTGCTTTCGTCGGCCTTTTTGGCGGCTGAAGGACTTGACGGTGGTGTTGCCGGCTGCCCTCCGTGCGTGCTGGCGCAACCGCTCGTAAGCGCCACGCCGAGGACTGCCATCAGGGCCAGGTGCCTGAACGTAAACATGATGGTTATGCTGGCTAGTAGTATAGGATGCAGGTAAACTGGCGCTAATCTACGAAACCGTAGCCGGATGAAAAGGGCAAGTGCGCACTTCCCACCGTAACTTCGTTTTATCCTCTTTCCTTCATCCACTTCTCTTCCTCGATCATGACCCGTTGCGCCTGGGTAACCGACGATCCGATCTATCTTGCCTACCATGACCAGCAGTGGGGCGTACCCGTGTACGACGAACGCCATTTGTTTGAGATGTTGTTGCTGGAAGGCGCGCAGGCCGGGCTCAGCTGGATCACGGTGCTCAAACGCCGCGAGGGCTACCGCGCCGCGTACGACGGCTTCGACCCGGAGGTCATCGCCGGCTGGGACGATACTCGGATTGCCGTGTTGCTGGAGGATCCCCGCATCATCCGAAACCGGCTCAAGGTGGAGGGCGCTCGGAAAAACGCGCGCGCCTACCTGGAGGTCGTCCGGGAAGTCGGCAGTTTCTCGACATTTCTCTGGCAATTTGTCGACGGGAAGCCTGTCCGAAACCAGTGGAAAACGATCCGCGAAGCGCCGACATCCACCCCCGCGTCCGACGCCATGAGCAAGGCGCTCAAGAAACGCGGCTTCACCTTCGTCGGCTCGACCATCTGTTATGCCTTCATGCAGGCCGTGGGTATGGTGGACGACCACACGACGGACTGTTTTCGCTTTCGAACGCCCTGATCCTTACCAGACGTTGCGAGCGAACGATAAAAACCGTTAGATTGCCTGCCAGCAACCCACTCCGGCTATAGATTCTGCCCTCCGCTACGGCTTTCTCACGCTTTTTCTGCCCACCGTCATGTCACGCTCTCCCCTCTATCTTTTCCTGGCGTTTGCCCTGCTCGGCGCCTCCTGCTCCGGCCTCGATGCCTCCAAGTCGGCCAAGGAAACTCCACCTACCATTCAGTTACCCGCCGGCTTCTCGTACGACCATCTCTACTCGCCTTCCGACAACGAACAAGGCACCTGGGTGTCGCTGACGTTCGACGACAAGGGCCGGCTCATCGCCTCGGACCAGCACGGCGGTCTCTACCGGATCACGATGCCGCCGATCGGCGCGCCGGGGGAGACCGTCGTCGAGCCTATCGCCCTCGAAATTGGTAAAGCACACGGTCTTCTCTGGGCGTTTAATAGCCTCTATGTAGTCGTCAATACCGAAGAGGGCCTCGGCGGTTACAACAGCGGCTTGTACCGGGTGTTCGACACCGACAACGACGACACGCTGGACAAGATCGAGACGCTCCATACCTTCGAGGGCGCCGGCGAACACGGGCCACACTCCCTCGTTGTCGCGCCCGATGGCGAGACACTGTACCTGCTCGCCGGCAACCACACCGATGTGCCGGCCTTCGAGAACTCGCTACTCCCGGCCGTCTGGGAGGAAGATCAGCTGGTCCCGCGTATCGTCGACCCCCGCGGCCACGCCATCGACCGCATGGCGCCCGGCGGATGGGTCGCCCGGATGGACGAAAACGGCAAGGGCCTCGAGATCGTCAGCGCCGGCTTCCGCAACGCGTTCGACCTCGCGTTTAACCAGGACGACGAGTTGTTTGTATTTGATGCGGATATGGAGTGGGACCTCGGTATGCCCTGGTACCGCCCCATCCGCCTCAACCATGCGACCAGCGGCAGCGAATTCGGGTGGCGGACGGGTTCGGGCAAGTGGCCGGCGTATTACCCGGACAACCTGCCGGCCGTGGTCGACATCGGCCAGGGATCCCCGACTTCGGTCCTGATGGGCACCCCTCTCAAATTCCCCCAGCGGTATCAGCGCGGCATTTTTCTGTTTGATTGGAGCTTCGGTACCATCTACTGGGTCGATCTCATCGCGGACGGCAGCACGTATCGCGGCGAATTCGAGGAGTTCCTCTCCGGCGTTCCGCTCCCCGTCACCGACGGCGTGGCCGGCCCCGACGGGGCGTTTTACTTCGCCTCCGGGGGGCGCAATCTGGAGTCGCACCTGTATCGGGTGTATTACACGGGCGCCGAGTCGACCGATCCTGTCACCTTCAAGCAGCCGAGCCGGGAGCGCGATACTCGGAAGATGCTGGAAGCTTTCCACGGCCGGCGCGACGCCGAGGCCGTATCCACGGCCTGGTTTTACCTCAGCCACCCGGACCGCTTCATCCGCTACGCCGCCCGCGTCGCGATCGAACACCAGCCCGTGGATACCTGGAAAAACCGCGTGATGATCGACCCGGACCCCATTCGCCGGATCAACAGCGTGATCGCTCTGGCACACCAGGGCGATGCTTCGATGCGTGATGGCGCCATCGATGCGCTCTGGCGGGTCGATTACTCCGCGCTCACAGAAGCCCAGCAGCTCGATCTCATCCGCGCCTACGGGCTCGTGTTCATCCGTCTCGGCGCGCCGGAAGGGGTCTGGCGCCAGCGGGTGGTAGATCAGCTGGCGCCGGCGTATCCGGCCGACACCGAGTCCCTCAACCGCGAACTCAGCCGGATGCTGGCCTACCTGGGGGCGCCAGGCGTCAACGAGGCCACCCTCACCCTGCTTGAGTCCGCACGGGGTGGCCAGGGTGAAGTCCCCATCCTCTCGGAAGCGCTCACCGCGCGCAGCGAGCAGTATGGCAAGGCCATCGTCGAGATGCGCACAGCCATGCCCTCGGCCCAGGAAATCGCCTACGCGTACAACCTCAGCCACAGCAAGGAGACCTGGAGCGAGACCCAGCTGCGTCGCTATTTTCAATGGTTCTTTGAGGCGCTTCAGAAAAACGGCGGCGCCAGCTACCGGCCGTTCCTGGAGAATGTCCGCGCCAATGCCATCGAAAATCTTCCCGAGAGCCAGTTGGAGGCCATCGCCGACCTCGTGGGCGAAATGAGCGGCCAGCAGGGGATCGACTTCGCGGCGCTGCCCCAGCCGGTCGGGCCCGGCAAAAACTGGAACCGTGGGGAGGTCAGCCGGCTCCTGCAAGAGCGCATCGATGAGGGGAAGGAAGTACGCGATATCGCCAACGGGCAACGCATGTTCGAGGCGAGCCTCTGCGGTGCGTGCCACACGATCCAGGGCCAGGGCGGAAATATCGGGCCGGAGCTCTCGGGGGTGGGGAACCGCTTCTCGCGGAACGACCTCGTCACCGCCATCACGCTCCCCAGCGAGGCCGTTTCGGATCAGTATGCCTCAAGCGTGTTCACCCGAAAGGATGGTTCCCAGGTGATGGGTCGGGCCGTGAAGCGGGAAGGCGGCGTGGTCGCCGTCAACGTGAACCCGTTTGATCCAACAACCGTTATCACCCTCCAGGAGAGCGACATCGCCGGCGAAGAAATCTCGAAAATATCGCCCATGCCGGCGCGCCTCATCGACCGATTGAACGAAGAGGAGATGCTCGATCTGATGGTCTACCTCCTGGCCGGCGGCAATGCCGAGCACGAACTCTATCACCCGGAGAACGCGTCCGAGTAAGCGGGCGCCAGGACAACGTATCGCATGATCGAACTGCATCGGGCCGCCGGCTCACATGCCGGCCAGGAACTGGAAGAAACGCTGCGCGATCTGTGCGTTGCCCACCGGGTAGTGACGCTTCCGGAGGCGGGGGATGAGACCCCGCCTCCCTTTCTCCAGGAAGGTGACCGTCGTTACGCCGGCGTCGATATCCTGCCGTTCCTCGACCAGCTCCGCGCCGAGCTGACCGCCAACCGGATCATTTCCGGCGACGCCTGCTATATCGACCCACGAAACGGCAAGGTGTGTTGACCAATGACACCAGGAAGATGTTAAAAATTATACCGGATACCCGATGGCGCCTTCGGTATCGCCGGAGGTGCTATCTTACCGCGTTATTATTATCGATTCTTTCCTTGGACCATCGACGAATCCTCATGAACGTATTTTTCCTATCACGCCGTGTGGTGCTGGTACTTTGCCTCGCCGCGATCACCCCGGCCGCTTTCGCCCAGTCGGAGCCCGAGCCTGTAGATGTCGCCGTGGTCGAGCAAATCAAAAAAGAGGGACTGGAGAATAGCCACGTCATGGAGTATCTGGGCTGGATGACCGACGTGTACGGTCCCCGGCTCACCGGGTCCCCAATGCTGGACAAGGCCAGCGACTGGGCGATCGAGGAGATGACGGGCCTGGGCCTGTCGAACGTCCACCGCGACGACTGGGGGCCGTTCGGCAAAGGCTGGTCGCTCGAGTCGTTTTACATCGCCGCCGAGACGCCCCACGGGGATTTTCCGGTGATCGCGTATCCGAAAGCCTGGTCGCCCGGAACGACCGGCCGCGTCGCCGGCGAGGTCGTGCGCATCGAGGCTGAATCCGTCGAAGACCTGGAGAAATACCGCGGCCAGTTGGTGGACAAGATCGTACTCCTGCAGCCCATCCGGGACATCGAAGAGCCGTTTGAGCCGTTGGCGCGCCGGCACGACGACTCGAATCTGCTTCGCATGGCCACAGCTGTCCCGCAGACCGGCGGCGGCCAGGGAGGAGGCCAGGGAGGAGGACAGGGCGGAGGACAGGGCGGCGCCATGCAGTTCCAACGCCAGGTGACCAATTTCGTGCTTCAGGAGATGCCTCTGGCCGTGTTGGACCGTGGCGCGAAGGGTGATTATGGTACCCTCTTCGTGTCGGGCGCCAGCATCCCAACCGATCCGGCTGCCGGCTTCGGCGCTGGGCCCCGCGTCCAGGACCTGGATGCGCCGGCTACCCCGCCCCAGCTCACCATGGCCGTCGAACACTACAATCGGATCGCGCGGCTGCTCGATAAGGACATCCCGGTGACGATTGCACTCGACCTCCAGGTGGCGTTTACTACGGACGATCCGATGGAGTACAACGTCATCGGCGAGATCGCCGGCACGGATCCTGACATTGGCGACGAGATCGTCATGCTCGGCGCCCACTTCGACTCGTGGCACGCCGGCACCGGCGCGACGGACAACGCTTCGGGCTCCTCGGTGATGATGGAGGCCATGCGCATTCTCAAATCCGTGTACGACGCCAGAGGCGAAGGCCCGCGCCGGACCATCCGGATTGCGCTCTGGACGGGTGAAGAACAGGGGCTCCTCGGTTCTCGCGCCTATGTGAATGAACACTTCGCCGAGTCGCCAGGACGCGGCCAGCCGCCTACAAAGCTCTTCCCGGCGCACGAGAAGTTCTCGGGGTACTTCAACATGGACAACGGCACCGGCAAACTGCGCGGCGTCTACCTGCAGGGCAACGAGGGCGTGGCGCCGATCTTCCGGGCCTGGCTCACGCCCTTCCATGACATGGGCGCCGCCACGTTGACGCTGAATAACACCGGCGGCACGGACCATCTGGCATTCGACGCCGTCGGCCTCCCGGGCTTCCAGTTCATCCAGGAACCGATCGCCTACAGTTCGCGGACGCACCACTCCAACATGGATAATTACGACCATGTAATCCCGGACGACCTCAAGCAGGCGGCCACGATCATCGCGACGTTTGTGTACCACACGGCGCAACGCGACGAACAGCTGCCGCGGAAGCCCATGCCGGCGCCGGCGCCTCCCGGGCCTTGATTTTTGCCGATTGGCGCCTCTTTTTTAATGGCACAGCGCCGTACGGGCGGGTCTCAGACCCGCCCCTGC
>JAWXAX010000223.1 GCA_034439735.1 Rhodothermales bacterium
CCAGTACCTCGACGACCTGCTCGAAGAGCTCCAAGCCGAGACCCGTAACGCCGTCCCTCCGGCCCAGTGACACCACCCCATCCCGACCCGGGTCGGGATTTCCCCTTCCTACATCAAGTACGGGGTAGGCTCTCTCCGAGGAGGGGACCATCTGATTCTGTCGTTTCAAGCGATTCCAGGAAAATCCGTCCAGAGGATATACTTTCCACTTTTCCCTTTCCCTTTTACCTTTTACCTTTTACCTTTTACCTTTTCACTTTTGCCTTTCCCCTTTTCCATACTCGGCCTCGACATCGGAGGCACCAAAACAGCGGTCGTCGAGGGCACGCGCGACGCCGAGATCCTACAGCGGCGCGAGATGCCGACGCTGGCGCGGACGCCGTTCGACGAGCGGTTTCCCGCGCTGAGGGTGCTCATCGACGAGACCCTCGCCGAGGCTTCGGCGGCCGGCCGAACGATCGATGCGATCAGTGTATCCATCGGCGGACCCCTGCGGGTCGGCCCCGGCGAACTCATCGACCCGCCCCATTTGCCCGGCTGGCACGGCGTGCCACTCAAGGCCCGGCTGGAAGCCGCCTATCCGGAGTTGCCCGTGTATGTCGAACACGACGGCAACGCCGGCGCGCTGGCCGAATTTCACTTCGGCGCGGGAAAAGATCGCGCCGGGCTTCGTCATTTGATCTTTCTTACCTTCGGCACCGGACTCGGCGCCGGGTTCATCGTCAACGGGCAGGTGGTGCACGGTGCGACGGACACGGCCGGCGAAGTGGGCCACTGGCGCCTCAGCGACACGGGGCCGTACGGATTCGGGAAGGAAGGGTCGTGGGAAGGCTACGCCTCCGGCGCCGGCCTCGTCGAGCTGGCGATCCGCCAGAACCCGCTGCGGTGGACGTCTCAAACGCCTATTCGCGCCGTCGTCAAGGCCATGCTCGCGGACGATCCGGAGGCGCTCGCCGTCGCCGCCGAGGCCGGCCGGTGGATGGGGCGGGGGATCGCGTTGCTCATCGACGCGCTGAACCCACAGCTCGTCGTCCTGGGCTCCCTGGCCGTCGCCCTGGGCGACCGGGTGCTGGGGCCGGCGCGTGAGGTCGTCGCCCGTGAAGCCCTCCCGCAGGCCGTCGCCGCCTGCCCGATCGTCCCCGCCGCCCTCGGCTCCCGCATCGGCGATGTGGCGGCGATTATGGCGGGGATGAACGTTTAACCGTTTTTGTATCGTTAAACTGTCATGCTGAGCCGCCTGGAGCTTGCGACAGGCGTGCCAAAAGCCTGCCCCCGAGACATCGGAGGAACCTCTCGAAACACAGTCATTGGCCTGGAAAACAATCGTTGTACGGTGGGTCGGGAGGCCCTTCGACGGGCCCAGGGTGACATAAAGTCTTGCGCCATGCTCATCCACACCGAAACCGAACTCGACGCCGAGCTCACCCGGCCCTCGCCGGCGCTTGTCCAATCCATCACCACCATCGCTAGCCCCCTCGTCGTCCTCGGCGCGGGGGGGAAGATGGGGCCGACGATCTGCGTGCTGGCCCGCCGGGCGGCGGAAGCGGCCGGGCATCCGCTGGAGGTTGTGGCCGTGAGCCGGTTTTCAGACGAGGCCTCGCGCCGCTGGCTGGAGGACCGCGGGGTGCGGACGGAGGCCTGCGATGTGCTGGATCGCGACGCCGTCGGCCGGCTGCCGGATGCCGTACACGTCGTGTATCTGGTCGGGATGAAGTTCGGCACGAAGCAAAACCCGGCGCTGACGTGGGCCATCAACACCCTCGCGCCGGCGATTGCGATCGAGCGATACGCCGGGGCGAAGATCGTGGCGCTGTCGACGGGGAATGTGTATCCATTCGTAGATGCATCGAGTGCCGGCGCCACGGAAGATACCCCGCTGGCGCCCGTCGGCGAATACGCCGGGGCCTGCCTCGGGCGGGAGCGGATCTACCAGTACGCCAGCACGCGGTGGCAGACGCCCATCGCCTCGGTCCGACTCAATTACGCCGTCGAACTTCGCTACGGGGTGCTGGTGGATATCGCCCGGCGGATCCTCGCCGGGGAGGCCGTGGATCTGACGACGGGTTACCTGAACTGCATCTGGCAGCGCGACGCGAACGACATGATCCTGAGAAGCTTCCCCCTGGCCGGCGTGCCGGCGGTCCCGGTCAACCTCACCGGCACCCGCACCCTGTCCGTCCGCGCCCTCGCGACGCGGTTGGGCGAACGCATGATGCGGGACGTGACCTTCACGGGCGTCGAAGCCCCCACCGCCCTGCTCAACGACGCCCGCAATACCGCCGCCCTGCTCGGCGAGCCCGAAACCGACCTCGAAACGATGCTGGCGTGGACGGCGAACTGGGTGATGGCCGGCGGCGCCACGCTCGGGAAGCCGACACATTTCCAGGTGAGAGACGGAGGGTATTGAGAAGGTAAAAGGGAAAAGGGAAAAGGCAAAACTAGTGCAAAGTGAAAAATGCAACGTGAAAATCAGGGCCATCAGGCATGAACAACATCACCAATCGCTAACGGCTAATCGCTACTCGCTAATCGAATGTCCATTCGCTCCGCTCTCCACGCCGGCCTTGTTATTCCTGCTCATCCGCTGGCGCTGGACGCCTGGGGGCGGTTCGACGATCGGCGGCAGCGGGCGCTGACGCGGTATTACCACGCGGCCGGCGCGGGCGGGATCGCGGTGGGGGTGCATACCACGCAGTTCGCCATCCGTGACCCGAAGGTCGGGCTCTACGAGCCGGTGCTGGCCCTGGCGGCGGAGACGGTGGCGACGTGCGACGCCGCGACGGGCCGGGAGACGGTGCGGATCGCCGGGATCAGCGGGATGTCTTCCCAGGCCATCCGTGAGGCCGAAACCGCGGCCGGCCTCGGCTATCACGCCGGCCTCCTCTCGCTCGGCGCCCTGCGCGAGGCCCCGGTCGATGCGCTGCTGGACCATGCCCGGGCGGTGGCGGAGGTCATCCCCGTCATCGGCTTTTACCTCCAGCCGGCGGTGGGCGGACGGCTGTTGCCGGAGGCGTTCTGGCGGGCGTTTGCCGCCATCCGAAACGTCGTCGCCATCAAAATCGCCCCCTTCAACCGGTACCAGACGCTCGACGTGCTGCGAGGGGTCGCCGCTTCGGGGCGGGCCGGCGAGATCGCGCTGTACACCGGCAACGACGATACCATCGTCACCGATCTCCTCACCCGGTTTGTCCTCCCCAACGACGACAGGGCGACCGAGTTGCGGATAGTGGGGGGATTGCTCGGCCACTGGGCGTGCTGGACGCGGAAGGCGGTCGATCTACTCGACCAGTGCACGACCTGGCGCGAGGCGCCGGCCATCCCCCATCAGGCCCTCACCCTTGCCGCGCAGGTGACGGATTGTAATGCGGCGTTTTTCGACGCCGCGAACGGGTTCGCCGGCTGCATCGCCGGCATCCACGAGGTGCTGCGCCGGCAGGGGCTGCTGGAATCTATCCGCTGTCTGGATCCAAACGAAGGCCTTTCGCCCGGGCAGAAGGAGGCTATCGACCGGGTCTACCGGGTGTATCCGGAGTTGAATGAAGATGCGTTCGTGGCGGAGCACCTGGATGTGTGGTTGGGGTGAGGATCGGTTGGTAGCGTGGAAAATCGAGTACGAGTGCGAGTACCGCTTCGCTGAGTACGAGTACGATGAGGGGGTTGTCGTTCAGGGTCGTGATGGCAGTTTCAGGATTCAGATGGGCGCGAAATGAGTTACTCTTTAAAAGGGATCATCGCCGCATGCTCTGTTCTGTCTGCATCGCTACGTACAAACGGCCGGAATGGCTGTACCAGCTCCTGCGGAGCCTGGCGGCGCAGCAATTGCCGGCGGGGGTAGAACTCGAGGTGATCGTGGTGGACAACGACCCCGATCGGAGCGCGCGCGGCGTGGCCGAGTCGCAGCAGCCGATCAGCGTCCGATACAGCGTCCAGCCCATCAAAAACATCAGCCTGACCCGCAACGCTGCCGTCCAGGATGCCCGGGGGGACTATTTGTTGTTCATCGACGACGACGAGGTGGCGGATCCGGTGTGGATCACGACCCTCCTAGAGACCCGCGAGCGCTTCGATGCCGACGGGGTGTTCGGGCGGGTGGTTCCGCGGTTTCATCCGAACGCACCGGCCTGGCTGCAACGCCACGCCTTTTACCACAAGCCCTGTCAGCCGACCGGCATGCCCGCGCGCGGGATGCGGACGGCCAACTGCCTGATCCGGGCGGATCTCCTCCGTGGGCTCGATGGGCCGTTCGACGAAGGCTTTGGGCTCACTGGCGGCGAAGACACCCATCTGTTCGAGCGGCTCCGGAAAAAGGGGGCGCGGTTCGTGGATTGCCGGGAGGCCGTTGTCACCGAAGAAGTGCCGCTCGAACGCGCGACGCCGGCCTGGGTGCGCGCCCGCGCGCGGCGGACCGGGACGTTATTCTCCCGCCGGCGCGTCGTGCTGGCCGGCGGCGGCCTGCCCGTTCGCATCCGATACGGAATCCTGGCCGGGAGTCAGTTTCTGGTGGCGGTGGTGTTGTCGGCCGGCTGCTTCTGGAGCCGGTTCTGGCGGTTGCACTGGATGGCGAAGGCGCTGTTTAATCTGGGGAGGATAGAGGGATTGGCGGGGAGGATGCGGGTGGGGTATTAGGAAGTGAAAAGTGAAAAGTGAAAAGCCCGTAGGCCGGGTTAGCGCCGATAACCCGCCACCCACGCCCAACAAGGCAAAACCCCCATCCGGGGCATCGGCGCGTAACCCGGCGTGCAAGGCAAAAGCGTGCAAGGCAAAAGGAAAAGGGCAAAAGGAAAAGGGAAAAGTGAGGGTTTCTGGGGTATATCTCGTACTCGAGATCATCCCTACCCGATCGCTTCCGGAGCGTTGACGTTGCGAAGCGCCTCCGCATCTATCCTTACCTTCACAATCTCCAGCTGATCGAGCAGGCCCTGGAGTGCTAGTTCGCCGAGGGCGAGTCGGGCCTCGATGCGGGCGAGGCAGCGGCGGTGGTAGAGGCCGAGGACGGGTGTGGCGAGGCCTTCCGCGTTCACAGCGATGACCGCGTCGTAGTCGGCCGTGCGGGCCTTGAGGAGCTTTTTTAACGAGTTGGTATCGAGGAACGGCATGTCGCACGGGGCGACGAGCAGCCACTCCGCCGGCGAGGCGAGGAGGCCGGCGTGGATGCCGGCGAGGGGGCCGCGGCCTGGGTAGCGGTCCACGATATGCCGGGCCGGGAGGTCGTAAGTAGTGTGGGATTCTCCGACGCTGACGAACACCGGATCAGCCAGCGCCGCCACCGCATGGTACACGCGCTGGATCATCGGCCGGCCGTCGACGAGCGCCAGCGCTTTGTCGGACCCGAAGCGGGTGCTGCGGCCGCCGGCGAGGACGAGGCCGGCGGGCGGGGGCAAGGAGGGGGGAACGCGGTGTTGCATGTGCCTGAGTGGGATGTTGGATGGCCTAAGAATGCACGACAGGCGCATTTGGGTCCGTATTGCGATAGGCCGTGTCGGAAATGTACCTCCTCTCTTCACCTACGCCCACACCAGGGCAGCCCCATTGGGATTGCCGCGGGCAGCAGGCTTGGTGTATATTGGTGTTAGAACTTCCCGTCTTACTACATCGGACAGTTTTCGCAGCGGAAACGTGCCGGACTACCAGGCCCTTCCTCGGATCGAGAGCCTGCCCCGTACTTGATACGGGGATGGGGAGGAGCGAATCGATACCGGGCAGAGGGTCTAAAGACGTCCCCAGGCGCTGCCTTAATTTTTCAAACTCGGCTCTCAGGTCGAGTTGTAAAAAATGATCCACGTTGACGTTGGGCATAACTCCTCCCCGTTCTGACTTCGATAAATCGACGTCAGAACTCGCCCCTCCTCGGATCGAGGAGGGGCCTGATTATTTTTCAGAGCAACCCGCTGCGTACTAAACTGTCCGAAGTATTACCTCTACAAACCCGTGCCTGTCATGCGTGTGCTGCCGTTGCTTTTCCTCCTCGTCGCCCTACCCGGATGCGGCGCCATTGCGGATGACGAGTGTTTTAATCCTCCGAGCAGCCGGCCAGCCGCCACCCGCGCTCATCCCGAATCGCCGGCGCTCGCCACGATGACGCTCGATGACGAACTGGTCGCCATCGTGGAGACGGTGCCCGGGTTTGGCGGGTTCTACTTTGGCGGGCTGAACGGCACGGGTAACCTGCACATCTACCTGCTCGAGCCCGATCAACAGGCCGCCGAAGCGGCGCGTGGGTTGCTGGCCGGCATCTTTGATAGCGCGGTATTTACAAACGCGCGGGTCGTTCCCGTCCAGGGACAATACGATTATCGCCAGCTGTATGACTGGCGCGACATCGTGTCCGGCCTTGCGACGCCACACGGGGGATGGACGACGCGCGACATCGACGAGTCGCAGAACCGTCTCATTTTTGGCGTAGAGACCCAGGCGGCGCTCGACGCGCTCAAGTCCCAGATTGAAGCGTCATCCGTGCCGATTGACGCCGTCTTGCTGGAAATCACCGGACCGATTACAAATTATCTCGGGTCGGAGTGCACCCGATTTGAAGGATGACTCGGCTTGCGATCTGTGTCGTGACGTGCATCTGGTGTGTCTCGCCGGCCCGGGCGCAGCCGGCTATTGTGCACGGGTTTGTGAAGGCAGAGAGGAGTTAGCCGTCGGATGGGGTTTTTATTTTAACACAGAGTTGCATTTAGATGGGGTGGGTAAATTGACGTGTTAGTCTTTGTAATGTAATCTGTTTAGCTATGAAACGCCTGCGCTCCATTTTAATTTCGAGTCTGTTGATTCTGGGGGTGTTGAGTCTCAGTGGTTGCGATACCGACGAGCCCGACGCCACAAACCTCGCCGACATTGATGTGCGCATCCTCACGCCGGCGCCCGACGACACGGTGGACGGCACAACGCGCGTAACGTTCTCCTGGGAATTGTCCGAAGAACCAAACGGGCAGTTCGGCTATTTCCATCAGCTGTCTCGAAGCGCCACGTTTCATGAAGACAGTACCCGAAATGCTGCATCGAATGGTTTCCAAGGTGACTTGAAACTCTCGCATATAACCACCCTTCAGACCAGCCCCAGCGCGCCGGCGTCGGAGGTGTGGTACTGGCGGATTCAGATGTCGGCCGACGGCTATGTATCCCCGTGGGTGGAGCGCAGGTTTTTTGCGGAGGGGAGCCTCGCGGCTGAGTAAGGGTCGCCAGGTAATGGGACAGTGTAACCCAATAAATCGGCAGCAACAAACGGTGTGCGGACGGCGTCGCAGCAGGCAAGCGATTCGTTTATCATACCCTCTCGAGGATGCGAAACCCTACGCGATGGGCTACAGGCGCTGATCTGGCTGTTTGTTGGGTCTTTTTGTTCCTCCTGGTGGACCCGCTGTCGGTATCAACTGCCCAAGCGCAACCGGCCATTGTACAGGGCTTTGTGGAAGACGCTACCTCCGGCGAGCGCCTGGCCTTTGCGACCCTTACGGACTCCTCAACCGGGCGCGGCGCGGTTGCCAATCGGTTTGGCTATTTTTCGATTCGCACCCCAGGCGATCGGGTGACGCTTTTTATCCGCCACGTCGGATACCTGCCGGCAGTTGCACGCCTCGACACGCGTGACGGATCGGCGATCGTCATCGCTCTCTCGCCCGAGCCGATCGTCCTGGAGGAAGTGCTCGTCGCGGCGGATTCGCTGACATCGCCCCCGGTTTTGGGCCTCCACACGCTGCCCATCGCGGAGATCCGCGCCCTGCCGGCGCTGCTGGGGGAGGCCGATGCCTTGAAGGCGCTTCAGCTCCTGCCGGGGGTGTCCTCCGGTTCCGAAGGCTCTGCCGGACTCTTCGTCCGGGGCGGCGGCAACGACCAGAACAGTGTCCTCCTCGATGGCGCTCCCATCTACAACGCCAGCCATATCCTCGGCTTTTTGTCCGTCTTTAACACGGACGTGCTCCAGGAAGTGCGGATGATCAAAGGCGGATACCCGGCGCGGTACGGCGGCCGGCTCTCCTCCGTGGTCGACATCGACACCCGCGAGGGAAACCTCAACCAGCTGGCGCTCCGCGGCTCGGTAAGCCCCATCGCCTCCAGCGTGGTCGTCGATGGCCCCATCGAAAAAGGAAAAAGCGCCTACCTGATCGGCGCGCGTCGAACCTATCTCGATGCGCTGTTCAAACAACAACTCAAAAACGAAACGACCGACCTCGGCTTTTACTTTTATGATGTCAACGCCAAGGTCAACCGCATCCTGTCGGACAAGTCGCGCCTTTTTCTGAGCGCCTACAGTGGCAAGGATCGCTACTTCAACAACCAGGAGGAGCGCTTTCGGGATACGGACCCCGTCCTCGTCGAATCCAATCGCGAGGGGATGAGCTGGCGCAACGCGACGACGTCCCTGCGGCTCACCTCGCTGCTGTCGGACCGGCTGTTTCTCGCCGTCATGGGCCTCGCCAGCCGCTACCGGCTCCTGACCCACCTCGAAGAAGCGGTCGCGCTCGGGGCCAACGAAGAACGCGAGGGCGTCCGGTACCGCTCGGGCATTGACGACCAGAGCCTGCGGGCCGATCTCGATTTCTCCGTGAGTCCGCGGCACCTGCTGCGCGGCGGACTTTCCCTCAGCCGGCACGTCTACAATCCCGGAGCCATGCAGTACCTGAGCGAGACGGCCGGCGGGGATGAGACCCCCGTCCCCACCCGCCGGGCCACGGCGGCGGCCTGGGAGGGGTATGTGGAGGACACCTTCACCGGGCTCGGCCGCTGGAGCGGCAATCTGGGGGTACACACCTCCGCGTTTCGGGTCGAAGGCACCACCTTCTGGTCGGTTCAGCCCCGGCTGGCCCTGCAATTTGCTCTCGCGCCGGCGCACGCGCTGCAGGGTTCGTTTACCCGCATGCGCCAGTATGTGCACCTGCTGGCGCCGTCCGGTCTGGGACTGCCAACCGATCTCTGGCTGCCCTCGACCCGGCGCGTCGGGCCCGAGGAAGCCACCCAGGCGACGTTGGGGTATAGCTACAACCGCGGCGGGCTTTCGGTGACGGTGGAGGGCTATGTGAAAGAGATGACGGGATTGCTCGAATACCGCGAGGGGGCATCGTTTCTGGGTATCGACAGCGACTGGCAGGAGAAGGTGACGATCGGGGAGGGGACCTCGCGGGGTGTCGAGCTCTCGGTGATGAAGCGGCGCGGGGTCACGACCGGGTCGCTGGCGTACACGCTCTCGCGTACCGATCGGCGCTTCGCGGACATCAATGACGGGGCGTCGTTTCCGTACCGGTACGATCGCCGGCACATGGTTACGGTATCCTTCAATCGCCAGCTGACCGAGCGCCGAGCGATTTCAGGCGTCTGGGTGTACGGCAGCGGCGAGGCGATCACGATCCCCGAGGGGTGGTATACCGATCGGTTCTTCTCGGAAGTGTATACCTTCTACGGGAAGCGCGGCAATTTCCGGACGCCGGCGCACCATCGGCTGGACGTGGCCTACCGGATCGCCTACACCCATAAACGCAGCAAGGGCGAGCTCAGCCTCGGAGCCTACAATCTGTACAACCGAAAAAACCCGTTTTACATCTACGCCGAACGGCCCGATGGCGCCGATCCCCACACAGCGATTGAACCGCTTGCGATTCGTCAACTCAGCCTTTTTCCCGTGATCCCCTCCGTGGCGTACCGTATTGTTTTCTGATCCCATGGCGACATACAGACCCCATATAATCCGCGGATGCCTGCCGGGAGCATGGATCGCCGGGATCCTCACACTGCTCGTCCTGGGCGGATGTGAGCGGGTGTTGGATCTCGATCCGCCCGAGCACCAGAGTCAGCTGGTGGTGATAGCGGTGTTTGATCCGGACTCGCCGTGGCAGGTGGAGGTGCGCCACACGAATCCACTGAGCACCGGAGGCCGGAAGGACAGCACGGCCGTCGAGGATGCGGTGGTGTCGGTCTACCGGGGCGATACGCTGGTGGCGACGCTGGATTATACTCCGGAGCGTGAACGCCTCGCCGGCATCTACACCGCCGAGGGCGTGTTTCCCGAACCTGGAGTGGTTTATACCGTGCGCGTGTCGGCGCCCGGGTTCGAGGACGCGGAGGGTGCCGGCCATATTCCGCTTGTCCGGACGACGCCGGAGGTGACGTTTGTCGACTCGCTTCGTTACGACCCCTCGAGGCGGCGATGGCTGGCCGAGCTGCGCATCCGGGATCAGGACCCGGCCGAGGAGCAGAACTTTTACCTGCTCGAAATGATGCGGGATATTGGCGATGGACTGTTCAGGACCACCTACGAGACGCAGGATCCGATCTTGCAGGATACCCCGCTGATTCAGCTCGCGGGGGAATCCTCCACGCTCGACCGGGTGTTTGGCGATGGGGCGATCAATGGGCGCGTTTTTGAGGTATCCGGTACGATTACCGGGTCGAAGCCAATGCCTTTGGGGCCAGCCTGGTGCACTTGAGCGAGGCGTATTACCGCTACCTGGTCTCGCTCAGAGAACAAACAGCCAACGACCGCAGCCCGTTCGCCGGGCCGACGAGGCCCTTCTCCAACGTACGTGGAGGCCAGGGGGTGGTGGCCGGCTTCTGGCGTCGCCCGGGCGAGGTAACGCGGTTGGATGAAATCACCCTGGAGCGTATTGCCGGGGAATACGAGAGTTTGGGAATTCTCGCGGGGCCTCAGGGTGAGCGTGTAACGATGTTACCATCACTGGCAAACATCACCCTGAACCTATTGCCCGATGGAAGCGTGACCGGTCGCTTTTTCGTCCAGAAAGGGGCCGACCCGACGGACCCAACCTTCGAGATTGATACCGCGCTGAATGGTACCTTCACCTACGACGGGCTGCGCGTTCGCTTTTTCCTGGAGCCGTCTGTGTTTATCAACGAGATGGCCTGGAAGTATCGGAGAGGCTTTTTGCGCCCGGAAACAACGGATGGGCGGTATGTGACGACCTTGTGGCGTCCCATCACCCAGCCGCCGCGGTAAGGTATGTGTTCTCAGAACTAATACTTCGGAGACTTTTTGTAGCTGGACCGTTCCTGACGATCAGGCCCCTCCTCGCATTGAGGAGGGGCAAATCCCGTCGGCGCGTAGCGGTGTCGGGATGGGGAGGAGCAAATCCCAAGCAGGCTTGGATCTGGAATATGAACATACCATTCGGAAACGCCCCCCTTTATCCGGGCCGCGTGTGCAGGGTTTTTAATGCGATGGCCCTACTGTGTGTCGGGTTATCTGTTGGCCGTTGCTCAATTTTTCCCGAGGATCCTGTTTGGGATACGTCGATCCCTGAAAGTGCGGCCATCGATGCCAACCTCGGGACGTGGGACCCGACGGGTACGCGCATTTATTTTCAGTATTCCGATATGGCCAGTGATGGCAGTGGTCCGCGCGACTTCTTGTGGGCCGTTGATCTGCAAGAGAATCGCCTCACGAGTGTATTTGATGCTCCAGTATTAAATATTGATGTGAGTCCGGACGGAAGACATATTCTGTTCCATTCCCCCACACTGCCCCAGTATTTATACACCTATGACCAGGTAGATCATAGTTTGATTAGGCTGTCCGGAGAATCTTCGAGTAATTTAGAATTGGAAAACACCGTAGCTGGACGTTGGAGTCCCACGGGTAGCTCAATTTTATTTACTATTGAAGCAGGCGAGCCAAGAGGAGTTGCTGTTATGAATCGGGATGGCACCGGCGCTCGAATTATTGTGCCTTATGGGGTAAACGCATCCTGGTATCCTGATGGCCAGAAGATTGTGTATGTCAACTGGGATTTGACGGAGCGGGATGAGACCAGAAGTAGGCAGATCTATGTTTGTAATCCTGATGGGACAGGCATTCAGCGGCTTACGTATCTGGATAATTCCGATGCGATCTCAGTTCCAACAGTATCGCCAGATGGAAACCGTATCGCCTTTGTTCATTTGAAAAACGGGGAGAGCCTTGAACTGTACCTCATGAACATCGATGGGACGGACATCCGGCAGATCACGGAGGGCCCGGGATACGTGGATCGACCCGAATGGCACCCCGACGGCTCGCGCCTCCTGTTCACGCGCGTTATTCCGAACGTGTCCAACAGGATGTATGTGGTGGAAGCCACGAGTTATGAGGTCGAACCTGTTTTTCCGCTAGACTGAGTCGTAACCAAGCCCACCGCCATGCCCCGCCTCCTCGTGTTGCTCCTCCTCGCCGGCTGCGCCGGCCTCAAGCCAGGCGAAGCCCCCATCGGCACCGTCTACGACGACGTTAACGCCTTCATCCGCGTCCTCGCCGGCGAGGGCATCCAGGCCCGCGACACCGGGCGCGCCGGCGGCGGGCTGCTTGCGGCCGACAACAGCGCTCGCCTCACGCTCAACGCCCGCGATCAGGCCGATGTCTACTTCTTCACCCGCGAAGCCGACGCCCGCACCCAGGCGAGTCTGGTAGACTACCGCGCCTACGATGTCTATCAGGAAGGCAACATCGTGCTCATCCACTACATCAAGCGCGACCCGACGCTGGCGATTTCGCTGCAGAATTTGTTCGGGATACCAAGGTGAGGGGGGTGCTAGACTTTGGGAGGTCTCTCCGCTTTGGCCCGATGACAGTGTGAGTTGGGAGGTCTCTCCGCTTCGGCCCGATGAATCGGGCCTTTGGTCGAGATGACAGTGTGAGTTGGGAGGTCTCTCCGCTTCGGCCCGATGAATCGGGCCTTTGGTCGAGATGACAGGGTGAGTTGGGAGGTCTCTCCGCTCCGGCCCGATGAATCGGGCCTTTGGTCGAGATGACAGGGTGATTTGGGAGGTCTCTCCGCTCCGGCCCGATGAATCGGGCCTTTGGTCGAGATGACAGGGTGAGTTGGGAGGTCTCTCCGCTTCGGCCCGATAAATCGGGCCTTCGGTCGAGATGACAGGGTGAGTTGGGAGGTCTCTCCGCTTCGGCCCGATGAATCGGGCCTTTGGTCGAGATGACAAAAAAATAAAATGTCATCTCGACCGGAGTCGCCGGCTAGCCGGCGACGCAGCGGAGAGACCTCCATCAGTAAACGTATTCATGCCATTCACCTCGGCCGCGACGAATAACCCTCCTTCAGCCGAAC
>JAWXAX010000224.1 GCA_034439735.1 Rhodothermales bacterium
CGCCAGGGGATCGAGCGGGCCTTGCGGCGGGCTGAAATCGCTGGTGTTGCCGAGGTCCCTGCCGGCATCGTCCGAGCCGACGAAGTTGCCCCGTACGGTGTTGTCCGCGCCGGCCTGGTCGTCCAGTACTGCTTCTTCGGCGGCCTTACGCTCGACGAGACGGCCGAACACATGGGGATCGCCAAACGATCCGTCCAGCGCGCCTGGACCATGGCCCGCGCGTGGCTCCGTAAAGAAATCGCCGGCGGGATTTCGCTATGAACGGGCGGCGGTGGCTCTAGAGACGCCCCACGGGGGCGTCTCTACATAATATCTCAGGGGAGACGATCACGACGGCCACGGACGTGTATGCGCTGGGGGTGTTGCTCTACGAACTACTCTCCGGATGGCGGCCCTACCGTCTCGGCTGCCGGGTACAGGCCGAGAAGGCGCAGCAGGTGTCGCAATTCCTGGAGGCGCTGTTTGACTCGCCCGACCCGTACGCCGTCACCAACGAACGCCGCGACACGCTGCGCGTCCGCGACCTTCTGGCCGAGGGGGTGGAAAGGTGCGAACGGATCTCTCGTCACTGCCGGCCGTCCAGGCGAAGCTGCTCGCCGTGCTTGGCAACGTCCACAAAAGCCTGGGGGAGATGGGTGCCGCGCGTCCGCTGCTGGAAGAGGCGCTCGCGATCCGGCTCAAGCACTTCGGCGACGTCCACCCGTCAATCGCCGTCAGTCTGCATAATTTAGCCTCGATGATGGGGGATAAGGGGGATATCGATCAGGCCGGATCGCTTTACCTCGAATCTCTGGCCATGAAACGCACCCTCTACAGTGGCAGCCACCCGTCGACCGCGGCCACGCTGAACAATTTGGGGACGTTGGTCAAGGACAGCGGCGACCTCGCCGGCGCCGAACCCTACCTCCGCGAGGCCCTCGCGATGAACCGCGAACTGCTGCCTCCAGACCACCCCCGGCTCGGGATGACACTCGAATCCCTGGGCGATCTGCTGTTCCGGCTCGGGGCGGTCGCAGAGGCGGAACCGCTCCTCGTCGAGGCGATGACGATCATGCGCAAAACCCTGCCCGACGACCACGCGCGGGTGGTCAAAGTGGCCGGCCGGCTCGTCGAACTCTACGAAGGACGCGGCGAGTCCTCCCTGGCCGAGCCCTACCAAGCGCTGCTGGCGCCGGCGGACACGACCCGGTAGCGTGTTTTCGTGCGGGAAAGTGCGTACACTCCGTGTGAATAGAATGGCGTCTTTGCAACCAGTAACCGTACCGTCATCCCGGCCTTGATTACTTCGTAAGTCCCCCCTACGAGTAGGGGTTCGTTTCGGGACCCAGCCGGTTAGCCAATCGACATCCATGCGCCTTGTCCTTCCGCTCCTACTTCTTCTGGCCATCGTCTCCGGCTGCACCCCGCCCGCCGACGATCCCGCCGCCGCTTCGGCCCCCGTCGCCACGACGCTCACGATCCGCCAGGACACCGTCGCCGGCACCATCGCCATCTACCGCGCCGGCGAGGCGGAACCCATCCTCACCCAGAACGCCCGGCCGGACTTCCGGCCCTATCTCCATCCCCTCGTCGCACCCGACGGGAAGGGGCTCCTGTCCGAGTTCAGCCCGGATCACCATAAACACCAGACGGGCCTGTACTGGGGCTTCACCCGCGTCAACGGACGGGATTATTTCCATCACCCGGAGGGCGACTACTGGCGCCGCGTCGCGGCCGATGTCCTGATCCCAGAAGGGCCGCATGTGCAGTGGCGCACCGTCTACGACCTGCTCGACGAGGCCGGACGGCCCGTCCTCACCGAGACGCAGACCTGGGCCATGCGCGAGGTGGATGGTGCATATATGCTCGACCTCGAATGGCAGGGCCAGGGGCGGACGAACGTGACGATCGGGGAATACGACTACGGCGGCCTCTTCATCCGCATGCCGTGGAAGGAGGGGATCGAGGGGAGGGTGTTAAATGCGGCGCGCCAGCTGAACGGACGCGCCGAAGGGCAGCGCGCTATGTGGGTCGATGTGGGGATGAAAGTCGACGGCCGCGACGACCAGGCGCACATCGCCGTGTTCGATCATCCGGACAACGCCGGCTTCCCCCAGCCCTGGCGCGTCGATGACCAGCTCGGCGTCGGGCCCGTGCGGGCGCGGATGGGGGACTGGACGATATCCGCCGGCCAGACGGAGACGATCCGGCACCAGCTCCTCGTCTACACCGGCGAAAAAAACGACATCGCCCTCACCGACGCCTGGCAGGCCTACATCGGCGACGAAGGCATGTACGCCACCGCCGCCCTCTGGAATATCGCCCAGCAGGAAGGCCTCGAAGCCGAATTCCTGACCGCCGAACGGGCCATCGAGGCGATGACCATCCCCGCCGGCTACACCGTCACCCCGTACGCCGCCGAGCCCATGATCACCCAGCCCATGGCCTTCGCCTGGGACGACCGCGGCCGGATGTGGGTGGCTGAAAACCGCGACTACGAGGCCCGCGACGATGGCTTCTCCAACTCCGGCGATAGCCGCATCCTCATCCTCGAAGACACCGACCGCGACGGCATCGCCGATGTGCGCAAGGTGTTCCTGGAGGGCATCCCGTTCCCCGCCGCCATCGCCGTAGGGTTCGACGGCCTCTACCTCGGCGCGCCGCCCCATCTGCTGTTTATCCCTGACAAAAATCAGGACGACGTGGCCGACTACGACGACATCGAAATCGTCCTCACCGGCTGGGGCATCCGGGATCGCCACGAGACCATCAACAGCCTCCACTGGGGCCCCGATGGCTGGCTGTACGGCCTCGAAGGGTTTGCCACGCCGTCGAAAATCCGGAAGCCGGCCGCCGGCGAAGGCCTCTACCGCCACGGCGACCCGTTTCCTGACGACCTGCTCGAAAAAGAGGGCGTCGATATCGACGGCGGGGTGTGGCGTTATCACCCGGTGAAGGACCGGTTCGAGGTCGTCGCCCACGGCTTCAGCAACCCGTGGGGAATCGACTACGACGCGAAAGGCCAGCTGTTTATCAGCGCCTGCGTCATCCCACACGTCTTCCACGTGATTCCCGGCGGGATCTACCAGCGCCAGGGCGGCCGGCACTTCAACCCGTATGTCTATAGCGACATCCAGACGATCGTCGACCACCGCCATCGCTCCGCCCACGGCGGGGCGCGGGTGTACCAGTCGGACGCCTTCCCCGAGGATCAGCGCGGCCGGCTGTTTATGGCGAATATCCACGAACACGCCGTCCTGACCGATGTGCTCACCCCCAGCGGGTCGGGGTTCGTGGCAAGCCACGGGGAGGATTTTCTGCTGGCCAATAACGCCCAGTGGATCGGGTTCAGCATGGAAATCGGGCCCGAGGGAGCCGTGTACGTGCTGGACTGGCACGATGCCGACATCTGCGGGAAGGATGTGCTCGACAAAGACACCGGCCGCATCTTCCGGATCGCGCCCGAGGCGACGCTCGCCGAGGACTGGCCGGGCCGGTACGACGATTTGCGGGAGATGTCCGACCTCGACCTCGCGCGCCTGCAGCGGAGCCCGAGCGACTGGCACGCGCGCCGGGCGCGGGTGATCTTGCAGCACCGCGCCTCCGAGCGCCCCATCGGCGAGACGGCGCAGGCCCATTTGCAGGAGATGTTCGACGACACCGCGTACCCCGAGTACCGCCTCAAGGCCCTGTGGGCGATGCACGTCGCCGGCCTGGCGACACCCGAAATGCTGCTGGAGGCGTTGGACGATCGCGACGAATACGTCCGCTCCTGGGCCATCCAGCTGCTCACCGAAGATCGGGCGCCGGATGAGGAAGCCGTCGAAGCGTTCGCCCGGATGGCGCGGGTGGATCGTTCGCCCGTCGTCCGAAAATACCTCGCCGCCGCGCTGCAGCGGGTGGAGCCCGCTAATCGGTGGGATATTGC
>JAWXAX010000225.1 GCA_034439735.1 Rhodothermales bacterium
GGCCGATGAGGTCGGCGACCCCGAAATCCACACACGCATCGACGCCTACGAGATGGCGTACCGGATGCAGACCTCCGTGCCGGACCTGACCGACCTGTCCGATGAGCCCGATGCCGTATTCGAGCTGTACGGGCCGGAATCCCGCAAACCCGGCAGCTACGCGGCCAACTGCCTGCTCTCCCGCCGGCTGATCGAACGCGGCGTCCGCTTCGTGCAGCTCTTCCACCGCGGCTGGGACCAACATATTGCTATCCAGAAGCAGCTGCCGGCGCAATGTCGGGACGTCGACCAGGCCTCGGCGGCACTCGTCAAGGACCTCAAACGGCGCGGCTTGCTCGACGAAACACTGGTCGTCTGGGGCGGCGAATTCGGTCGCACCATCTTCAGCCAGGGCGCCCTAGGGCACGAGAACTCCGGCCGCGACCACCACGGGCGATGCTTCAGCATCTGGATGGCCGGCGGCGGCATCAAGCCCGGCATCGAGTACGGCGTCACGGACGACTTCGCGTACAACATCCTCGAAAACCCCGTCCACATCCGCGACCTCAACGCCACCATCCTGCACTGTATGGGCATCGACCACAACCGGCTCAGCTACTCGTTCCGGGGACTGGACCAGAAGCTCACCGGCGTCGAAGAGGCGCACGTCGTTCGAGACATTCTGGCCTGAGCGCCCGAGATCGCCCAGATATCACCATTCAATAACGTGTGTGGGGTTGCCGGCACGACACCGTAACAACGATCCTGTCGGGCGTACTGATTACCCATTCATCGGCAACATCCCAACAACTTCATGTGGCAAACCATCGTCGACTGGTTCTTCAGCCTCGGCCCCACATACGGCGTCAACCCGATCATCTTCGGCAGCATCTACGTGGGCGCCATCCCCTTTTTCACGCTGTGCATGGGCTGGCTGGTGCGTAACCTACGCGCGAAGAAACCCATCGTCCTGCCCACACTGCTCGCCGGCTTCTTTTTTATCTCGGCCTATCTATACTTATTGATCGTCGGTCACAACATCCCTCTGTGGGTCTATCTCTTCATCGCCGTGCTGGTAGGGTACGGAGCGTATTCGACCGTCCAGAAAATTCGCGGCCAGGCCGCCGAAAAATAAGCCCAACCTCCCATGTCCTATACCTACGACGTCATCGTCATCGGCGGCGGCGCCGCCGGCCTAACCGCCTCGGGCATCGCGGCCAATTTCGGCGCAAAAACTATGATGATCGAGCGCCACCGGCTGGGAGGCGACTGTACGTGGACGGGCTGTGTGCCCAGCAAGGCGATCCTCAAAGCGGCCAAAGTGGCCCACTACATCCGTGAAGCGGCCGCCTACGGCATCGTCGAGCAACCGCTCGAGGTCGATTTCGCGAAGGTGATCGGGCGCGTCCGCCACATCCGCGAGGAAGTCTACCAGGATGCCGATAGCCCCGAGATCTACGAAAAAATGGGGATCGACGTGCGTTCGGGCCAGGCCTCGTTTGTCGACGCCCATACGATCGAACTGGCGCATGAGGGGACGTCCGAGCGTTTCAGCGGCCGGTTCATCGTCATCGCCGCCGGCGCCAGCGCGTTTGTCCCGCCCATCGAAGGCCTGCAGGACGTGCCCTACCTCACCAACGAATCGCTCTTCGAGATCAACGAACTGCCAAAACGCCTCGCCATCGTCGGCGGCGGACCGATCGGCACCGAAATGTCTCAGGCGTTTGCGCGGCTTGGGTCGCAGGTGACGGTGATCGACCAGGGCCCGGTGATCATGAGTAAGGACGACCCCGAACTGGCCGGCATGCTCCAGCAGCATCTCCAGAACGAAGGCGTCCGCTATGTGATGAACGCCGGCGTGAAACGTGTATACCGTCAGAACGGCCACATCGCCATCGAGGCTGAAGTCGGCGGCAGAAGTACGACCATCGAGGCCGACGCGCTGCTGATGGCCACGGGACGCGCGGCGAATGTGGCCGGCCTCAACCTCGAGGCCGCCGACGTCAAATACACGAATCGCGGTATCCCGGTCAACGAAAGCGGGCGCACGAACGTGAAGCACATCTACGCCATCGGCGACATCGCCGGCCGCTACCAGTTCACCCACATGAGCGAGCACATGGCAAAGGTGGCCATGACGCGCATGCTGCTCAAGGTGCCGATGAAGATCGATATGAAACACGTGCCGTGGGTCACCTTCACCGAGCCCGAACTCGGCCATGTCGGCGCCACCCGGGAAGAGCTCAAAAAGAGGGGCGTCGCCTATGAAGAGTACCGGTTTCCCTACACCAAAGTGGACCGCGCCGTGACCGAGGGTGAGACTACCGGCCTCATCAAAGTGTATGCAAAAGCATTCAGCGGGAAAATTCTGGGGGTAGATATTCTGGGCATCAGCGCCGGCGAACTCATCGGCGAATACGCCGTCGCCATGCGCAACGGCATCTCCCTCCGCCAGATCGCCGACACCATCCACCCCTACCCCACCTACGCCCTCGGCGCCCGCCGCGCCGCCGACCAGTGGTACGTGCAAAAACAATCTGCCGGCTTCGTCAAACTCCTCCAGTTCCTGTTCCGGTACAAAGGGCAGGTGAATGCCTATGTACCCGGCACGGTGGTTTAAAGGCAAAAGGGTAAAGGGTAAAGGCAAAAGGGAAAAGGTAAAAGGTAAAAGAGTCGATTCCTTTACCTTTTACCTTTTCCCTTTTGCCTTTTGCCTTTACCCTTTTGCCTTTGCCGAAGGCCTCAGCGGCCGCATCACCACCTCCGAAATCAGGTAGTTGTCTGGCGTTTCGAGGAGGTGGATGAGGGTGGAAGCGAGGTCTTCTGGCTGCATCGGGTTGGGGGATCCGCTGGTGCCGGCGACGGCGCCGAAGGACGTGGCCACCGAGCCGGGATAAACGCAACTCACCTTGATGCCGTCGTCGCGGACTTCCTTCATGAGGGCCTCGCTGAAGCCACGTAGCCCGAACTTGGTCGCATTGTAGGCCCCGAGGTTCGCCGTGCCCAGCAGGCCGGCGACGGACGCGATGTTCACGATGTGTCCGCCGAAGCCTGTGTCGGTGTTTTGCCGCTTCATGGCAGGCAGCACCGCTCGCGTGCAAAGAAACACCCCGCGGAGGTTGGTCTCCATCTGGAGGTCCCACTCGGCCAGCGTCTGGGTCTCGATGGGCCCGAACTGGCCGAGGCCGGCGTTGTTGACGAGGACATCCACCCGCCCTTCCTCCTCGATGGCGTGGCCGATGGCTGTTTGCACCTGATCTTCCTCCCTGACGTCGCACACGACTGGATGGAACCGCTCGCCCAGCTCGGCCCGCAGCGCATCGAGCTTATCCGCCGAGCGCGCCAGGCCGTATACGATGGCGCCGCGGCCGACGAGGGCGCGCGAAAAATGCTCTCCGAGGCCAGCGCTGGCACCGGTGACGAGGGCGACTTTGTCGGGTAAATGCATGAGGGGTGGCTGGCTGGTGTGATGGGATGACTTGATGCTAAACGCCCCATCATCCGATTGGATCATTCCCCAAAATTGGCGTACGTTTGGGGCGCCATCCAATCATAAACGACGATATGCGCCTACTCTCGACGCTCCTCCTCGCCCTCAGCCTCGGCTTCTCCACCCACGCCGACGACCCGATCCTGGGCTTCAAGCCTGAAAACGTCGCCGGCCAGCGGGCACTCGAAACGGAATTCGATAGCCACATGGACGCGGCCAACCTAGACACGTGGATGAAAACGCTGACGTCGAGGCCGCATCATGTGGGCTCGCCGGGCAGCAAGGCCAACGCCGAATTCGTCGCCGCGAAGTTCAGGGAATGGGGATTCGATACGGAAATCGAGGTGTTCCACGTCCTCTTCCCGACCCCGAAGGAACGCCGGGTCGAACTAATCCTGAACGGCAAGACGGCCTACAGAGCAAAGCTCGATGAGCCGGCGGTGGCCGGCGACGCCTCCTCCGCCATCCGGAAAGACGTGCTCCCGCCCTACAACGCCTACTCGGCCGATGGGGATGTCACGGCAGAACTCGTGTACGTGAACTACGGCACGCAGGAGGACTACGAGGACTTGAAGGAGATGGGGATCGATGTCGCCGGCAAGATCGTCATCGCACGGTACGGCCGTTCCTGGCGCGGGATCAAACCCAAGCTGGCCGCCGACCACGGCGCCATCGGGTGTATCATCTACTCCGACCCCCGCGAGGACGGATTTTACCAGGGCGATGTCTACCCCGAAGGCGCGTTCCGGCCGGCGCTCGGCGTCCAGCGCGGTTCCGTGGCCGATATGCCGCTTTTCCCCGGCGATCCGCTGACCCCGGGCGTCGGCGCCAAAGAGGATACCGAGCGACTCTCGAGGGAGGAAGCGCCAACCCTGATGAAAATCCCCGTCCTCCCCATTTCGTACGAAGATGCGCAACCGCTGCTCGAAGCGCTCAGCGGCACGGTCGCCCCGGACCACTGGCGCGGTGCGCTGCCGTTTACCTACCACATCGGCCCCGGGCCGGCCACCGTGCACCTGAAGCTCGCCTTCAACTGGGATATCGTGCCGGCCTACAACGTGATCGCGCGCCTCCCGGGCAGCGTCTACCCGGACGAATGGGTCATCCGCGGCAACCACCGCGACGCCTGGGTGTTCGGCGCCGGCGACCCCGTCAGCGGCACTGTCGCCATGATGGAGGAGGCCCGCGCCATCGGCGAATTGGTCAAAACCGGCTGGGGTCCGAAACGCACCATCGTCTACGCCAGCTGGGACGCCGAGGAACCGGGGCTCCTCGGATCCACGGAATGGGTAGAGTACCACGCCGGCGACCTGCGGCAGAAAGCCGTCGCCTACATCAATTCGGACTCCAACGGCCGCGGATTCCTCGGCGTCGGCGGCTCCCACACGCTGGAGAAGTTCATCAATGAGGTCGGCCGCGAGGTGACGGACCCGCAGACCGGGGTCTCGGTAGACGCCCGGCTCCGCGCCCACATGCGCGCCAATGGCGACGACGAAGGCGCCCGCCGCGCCGATCTCCCCATCTCCCCCCTCGGCTCCGGTTCGGACTACACGCCGTTCCTCCAGCACCTGGGCATCGCATCGCTCAACATCGGCTACGGCGGGGAAGGCGGAGGCGGATCCTACCACTCCACCTACGACTCGTACGAGCACTACATCCGCTTCGGCGATCCGAAGCTCGCCTACGGCATCGCGCTGGCGCAGACCGCCGGCCGCGCCGCCCTCCGCCTCGCCAACGCCGACGCCCTGCCTTTTGCCTTCGGCAACTTCGTCGACCACGTAAAGCGCTACGCCGGCGAAGTGCAAGAACTTACGGACGACCTCCGCGCCGAAACCAACCGGATCAACCAGCGCGTGGAAGACGGCGTCTACGCCCTCTCGGCCGACCCGACGAAACACTCGGTGCCGCCCGTCGTCCGCGAGCCGGTGCCACACCTCAACTTCGCCCCCCTCATGAACGCCGTGGGCGAGCTCGAACGGCAAGCCGCTGCGTTCGACCGCATGCTCCAGGCCAGCGTCACGACCGATGCCCTGTCCGCCGACGAGCTCGCCGCGCTGAACCGGCTGATGATCGGAAGCGAACGCGCCATGACGGTAGACGAGGGCCTCCCACGCCGCTCCTGGTTCCGGCACCACATCTACGCCCCGGGCTTCTTCACGGGCTACGGCGTCAAAACGCTGCCGGGCGTCCGAGAAGCCATCGAAGAACGCCAGTGGGACGAGGCTACCGCCCAGATCGAACGCCTCGCCGGCGTGTTGTCAGGTGTGGCGGCGCTGCTCAAAGACGGGCGATAGTGGGGGTGTGGGGGTAGTACATCGGGCCGACGGTTTTATAGTCCGACATCTGCATCTCCATATCCATTTTCCGCACGCCGGCGCCAGGCTGGGGCTCCATCTCGATCGAGAAACGCATTTTACGGAGGACGTACTCCTCCGCGTCGATGTACAGCATGCCCTGGCCGTAGACCGTCTCGACATCGCCGTTGAGCGCGGGGCCAGCGCTCAACTCGTCCATTAACGCCCCGAGGTCGTCCACGCTAACGACAAAGGTCGAGACCCCATCCACATCTTCCTTACCTACATATTTCGAGGAAGGTGCCAGTTTTTCGAACATCATGGACGACATCGAGAGCATGTCCGGCGGCGCGCTGGACTCGGCGGCAGCGTTCATCATCTCGGCCATGCCGCCCTCGAAGACCGACTTTGAGCGGAAGGTCTCCTGGCCGTCCGTCTTTTCGTAATACGTCGTCATCATGTCAAAAGCGGCGAACGCGCCTTCCGGACGCACGACCATCTGCATGTCATCGATTTTTCCGATCGCCTCGAGGTAGCGGTCCGACACCTTTTTCAGGATGTCGGAAGCGGACTGCCCGCGTGACGGAGCGACGACAGTAAGTAGTAGCGCCAGAAAAAAGCCGGCGCGCTTCGAGATCAGGAGCATGAGATATACGTTGTATGTGATCATGTCAAAAACTGAAAAACGAACGTTCATGGTTAACGGATCCTTGCCACCGGGAGAAACACCAGCGCCCGAAGCCATCGTCGACCGGCTCGCGCCCTATTTGTCGGACCGCCGCAAGGCGCGCATCGAGCAGGTGGTGGCGGGGCGGACGGATACGGTGGCGACGGTCGTCGAGGGACTCATCAACCTGGGCAACGTCAGCGCCGTGATGCGTAGCGCCGAGGCGCTGGGTTTCCACCGGTTCCATATCGTGGAAGCCGCCGGCCGCTTCAAGAAGTCCGCCCGGACGACCCAGGGAGCGGATAAATGGCTGGATATCACCCGATGGGAGGATGCTGACGCCTGCGTGGCCGGCCTCCGCGCGGCAGGATACACGATCGTCGTCACCCACCTCTCGGACGACGCCGTCCCGATCGACGCCATCGACTTTACCCGAAAGACAGCGATCGTGCTCGGCAACGAACAACACGGCGTGAGTGAACGAATGCGCGCCCTGGCCGATACCTGCTGCATCATCCCCATGGCCGGCTTCACGCAGAGCTTCAACATCTCGGTGGCTGCCGCGGTGTCGCTGTACCATGCGTATCAGGACCGCCTGCGCCGGCAGGGATTTCATGGAGACCTTACCCCGGAGGACGTAGCCGCCCTCCGGGCGCGGTACTACCGTCTGAGCATTAAACACGCCGACGCCATCCTGGCCGGCTGAGCGGACGTTCGAACATCGCGCCGGCTGTCATGTAAAACGTTCCCTGAATACGGTACCCATGAAGGTGAAGAAGTAGGGAGTATGGGCGTGTCCGTAGATACGCTACGGCGTATCTACTCCCTCCCCCTATACTCCCAAACCCAGTCAACCTAGTCCTTATGCGCATCCATCGATTGCAAACCCTTCAGCGGTTGCCCATCACGGTCGACGAAGCGTGGGAGTTTTTCTCGTCCCCCAAAAACCTGCGCCAGATCACGCCGCACTGGTTGGATTTCCGGATTACCAACGAGCCGCCTGACGAAATACACGCCGGCACGATCCTGGGTTATCAGATCCGACCCCTCCCCGGCATCCCTGTTCAGTGGGTCACCGAGATCACGCACGTTCGGAAGCCGCATTTTTTTGTAGATGAGCAGCGCTTCGGACCGTTTAAGTTGTGGCACCACGAGCATTCCTTCCGGCCCCACCTCGGGGGAGGCGTTGAAGTGGAGGATATCGTCCAATATGGCCTGTATCTCGGGCCCATCGGCTCGCTCGTGCACGATTTTTACGTTCGTAAACGACTCCACGACATTTTTATGTATCGGGCGCAAGTGCTCGAGCAGCGGTTCGGTCGCTTCGAGCCCGAGCCTCGCGGAGAACAGCGGAAGCCGAAGCCAGTCGCCAGCGAGCCGATGATGGAGCCGCGCCCCGCCGGCCCCAAGAACGCATCGCATAAACCTGCCAGCCAGGCGCCGGTGCCCGGCCAGATCACACTCAAGGACATCTACGGGGAATGAAGGAATCGGACAGCCTCGCGTCCCATTTCAGCCGGCACATCGCCTGGACCAGCGATCACCCGATTGGCCTCCGGGTCGTGTCCGCCGAGGGGCCGTTTCTGTACCTGTCGGATGGCCGGCGGATCATCGACCTCATCAGCGGTATCGCCGTCTCCTCTCTCGGTCACCGTCACCCGAGCGTCACCGCGGCCATTCACGACCAGGTGGATCGTTATCTCCACGTGATGGTGTATGGCGAGTTCATCCAGGAACCCCAGGTGCGCTTCGCCCGCCGGCTCGCCGAACAGCTGCCGCCCCAACTCCAGGTCGTCTACTACACCATGACCGGCACCGAGGCCAATGAGGGCGCCCTCAAACTGGCCAAAAAAGCCACCGGGCGCACCCGTCTTTTCGCCTTCGACCGGTCGTACCACGGCGACACCCATGGCTCTCTCTCCGTCACCGGCCGGAACGTGTACCGTGACCCTTTTCTACCGCTACTCCCGAACGTCACGTTCCTCCCGTTCGACGACATCGACGCCCTTCGCACGATCGACACGACCACGGCCTGCGTCATCGTCGAACCCATCCAGGGGGAAGGGGGTATCCGCGTGCCCTCGACGGCCTGGATGCTGGCGCTCCGCCGGCGCTGCACCGACACCGGCGCACTCCTCATCTTCGACGAAATCCAGACCGGCTTCGGCCGCACCGGAACACTCTTCGCCTTCGAGCAATTCGGGGTCGTGCCGGATGTGCTCACCCTCGCCAAAGCCATGGGCGGCGGCATGCCGCTGGGTGCATTCGTCGCCAGCGCGGATCTCATGGCGACCTTCCGTAACGATCCGCCCCTGAGCCACGTTACTACCTTCGGCGGCCACCCGGTGTCGTGCGCGGCCGCCGGCGCGGCGCTCGATGTGCTGCTCGCTCACAACCTGCCGGCCCGGGCCGTCGCCCTCGAACGACACATCCGGGAACGACTTGTGCATCCGCTCATTCGAGAGGTGCGCGGACGCGGCGCCATGCTCGGCATGGAGATCGTCGACGCCGCCACGACCGCGCGCGCCGTCCAGTACGGTCTGGACCACGGGGTGCTCCTGGGCTGGACGCTACACGCAGACTCCCTCGTGCGTATCGCCCCCCCGCTTACCATACCCTTCGATGTGCTCGAGCAGGCGCTGGACACCATCCTGGAGGCCCTCGACCATGCTCTGCCCGATTCGACTCAATCGCCGTAACGCATGACCCAGTTCATAGCCCAGACCCCTTTTCATGACCCCCGTTCATGACCCCGTAGATGACCCTGTTATGACCCTACACAGATCACCCCTTGCCGTCCTCCTGCTGCTCGCGATCCTCGCCGCCGGCTGCGTCAGCTCCCAGAAACAGTACGAACGCGCCATCGGCCTCGAGGAACGAGGCCAATATGCCGAAGCCGCCAATTATTACCTTCAGGTGCTGCGCCGGGAATCGGACCGCGCGGAGGCGAGGCAGGGGCTCGAACGGGTCGGCGGCATCGCGATGAATAATCACTTTTCCCGGGCCGGCGAACAAGAATCCCGGGGTGAGTTCGATGCCGCGATGAGTTCGCTGGACGCTATGCGCACCCTCCACGAGGATGCCCGCGATGTCGGCGTTCAACTCACATTGCCGGCCGACTACGAGGGGTATCGCGAGCAACTGAGCATCGCCGCCATCCGCGCCATCATCCAGAGCGGCGAACGCGCCGAAGAAGCCGGCAACTGGCAGGAAGCCCTCACCATTTACGAAGGTGTCCAGAGCCGCTTCGAACTGCCTGTCCAGCAGGATGAAGAAGTACTCCTCGCCCGCGCCCGCGTCCACGTCCGCTGGGGCCAACAGGAGATGCAACGCGCCTACTACCGCGTCGCCTTCGACCAGGGCGCCGCCGTCATCGCGCTCCTGGGGGCCAACCATCCCCGTGTCCAGCAGGGCATCGACCTCCAAGAGGAAGCCGTGCGGCTCGGCACCCGCGAGATCGCCGTCCTCCCCCTTTACCCCACCACGGAAGCCGAGGAGACGGCGCCGTCCGGCATCGTCAGCGCCCTGAACGACCAGCTCATCTTCGATTTCTGGGGAGAGCCCCCCCTCTTCCTCCGCCTGTCAGACCCTGTCGAAGTGCGCCGCGAGCTGCGCCGGCTGCGGTACGACACTCAGGTCGTAACCCGCTCCGAAGCGTCTGAGATCGGCCGCGCGGTCGAGGCGGACCTCGTGGTCGTGGGCGAAATCGTCCGCCTCCAGTTCGAGGAATCGCGCGTCCGCGAACGCACGCGCACAGCCCGCACCCGCGGTAACGCGCCAGTGGATACCACCTACATCGAGAAGAGCTTCACCTACCGCCTCGTCGCCGAAATCGCGATCAGCATCGTCGACGCCGACACGCGCCGCGAGGTGGACACGGCAACGATTACGACCGATGTGACGCAGGCCTTGACGCGAGGCGTCTACGCCGGCGACTATCAGGATCTTGACCTGACTCGCGAGGAACGTGAACGGTTCGACGAAGAAGAACTCGCCGAAATTGAACGGGACATGGAGGACGATTTACTTGACAAGCTTGCGCCGCGTGTCGCCGACCGTATATTCGAGGGACTGCTCAAGCAAATCAAGTAAGTTCAAGGGTTCAGGTTCAAGGTTTAGGGAGGTCTCCGAAAAAACGCATTGAACATCGACCATTGAGCTTTATACACGGCTTCCGTACACGCGAACCCATGAAATGGCTTAAAGACGTCCTACTGGATATCGCGGTCACGGTACTGATCGTACTCGCGACGTCGGGTGTATTGCCGTGGGCGCAGTGGCTTGTGTTTATCTACACGCCTTTTATGCTGGCGATCAAGGCCCTCGCCTTTTTCGGCGGCGGTCTCGGTCAGATCACCCGCCAGCGTAAGGGCGCCGAGGAAGCCCCGCCCGCCCTTTTCTTTCATGCCCTGTACGCCATCAATCTGTCGCTCCTCGCCCTGAACGGCTGGTGGATCACCGCCGGCCAGTGGGCGCTCATCTGGCTCCTTTCCTCTCTCGTCGAGCGCCGCGGTGGATGACTCGCCCGGTTGCCTCGCATGCTCACTAACTACTTCACCCTGCGCGCCCTGGCCACCGAGTGGGCCCGTTTGTTCCCCGGCGGCCTGCTGAAGGATGCCTACTCGCAATCCAAAGACGAGTGCACCCTCGCCATGGCCACGCCGGAGCACGCGTGGATGCTGCGCATCTCCACTCGCCGTTCGTTCCCGTATATTTTCCGCACCGACGGCTATAACCGAGCCCGCCGGAATGTCGCGACACGGTTTGCCGGAGCGCTCGACCAGGCTGTCATTGGCGTCCGCCTCGCCGATAGGGACCGCGTGATATACCTCGATCTCGCGGATGGTCGCGCCTTTCAGATCCTCCTCTTCGGCCCTCGCGCCAATGTACTCCTTGTGGATCCGGATGGGGTGATCGAGGAAGCCTTTCAGCGTAACGCCGCACTCGCCGGCTGCCCGACTCCCGTCCCGGAAGCGGCACCGTCCGTCGACACGTTCGAGGCTTTTGAAGGCCGCTGGCCACAGGCCGAACCCGACCTCGCACGCGCCCTGAGCCGCGCCATGCCGCTGTTCGATCGCGACCTGGCGCGTGAAACGCTCCACCGCGCCGGCTGCGACGCGCCGGCCACAATCGACATCGCGGCCCGGCAACGCCTGTACAGCCAGGCACGCGCCCTCGAAGCCGATCTCGCTACGCCGCAGCCCACCGTATACTGGCAGGACGATGCGCCCGCGGCGTTCACCCTCCTCCCGATGAACGCCTATGGGTCGCTCCGAGCCGAGGCGTTCGAATCCACGGATCGTGCAGTGGCCGTGTTTGTTCGCCGGCGTCTGGCCCTCGACCAGTTCCTTCAGGCCTACACGCCCCTCGAACGTGAACTGGAGCAGGCGGTGTCGCATTACCGGCAAAGCAGCGAACGAATGCTCGAAGCGCTCGCACGTGAAAGCCGCGCCGATCGCTACGAGCACTGGGCTCATCTCCTCATGGCCCAGCCCACGCCCACAGCGAGCGGAGCCGAAACCCTTACAGTGCCCGACCTGTTCGCCGACCAGCAACCCGTGACCGTCCCGCTCACCCCGGAAC
>JAWXAX010000226.1 GCA_034439735.1 Rhodothermales bacterium
ACGACGCCGGCGGACGACCAGGCCGCACTGTTTCGACGGCTGCGTCGGGATTACCTCCGGCGGCGCACGTTTGGGATGTTCACAATGGCCTCGCCGCCGACCGACGCCAGCGCCGTGCGGGCGCTGGAGGACGGGCTGGGCATCCAGCTCGGCTGAAGCACGATCAGGCCTCGAAGCCGAAGGAGCGCAGGAAGGTGTCGTTGCTGCGCCAGCGCTCACGCACCTTGACGTGCAGTTGCATGTACAGCGGCCGGCCGGTGAATGCCTCGATGTCTTTCCGCGCCGCGATGCCTATCCGCTTGAGAGCGCTCCCGCCCTTGCCAATGAGGATCGCCTTCTGCGAATCCCGCTCGACGACGATTTCGGCGTGTAGCATATCCTTCTTCCCTTCGCGCTCTTCGTAGGTGACAACGTTCACCTGAGTGGAGTAGGGTACTTCCTGGCTGTACTTTAGAAAGATCTTCTCGCGGATGATCTCGGCGATAAAAAAGCGTTCCGGGTGTTCGCTGAGCTGGTCCTTGGGGTAAAAGGGTGGTCCTTCAGGAAGATACGTGAGCAACGTCGTGAGCATCGGCTGGAGGTTGAAGCCGGTGAGCGCCGAGATGGGGAACACCTCCTTGAAGGGGAAGGCATTGAGGTAGACCTGAGCCAGGGGGAGGGCATCCTCCTGCCGGATCAGGTCGATCTTGTTCAGCAGTAGGAAGCTGGGCCGTTCGCCTACGAAGGAGAGGCCGAGCGAGTCCGGCGTGTCGCGGGTGGCGTCCGCCATGAAGAGCAGCACGTCGGCGTCCGAAATCGCGTGGCGGACGTTACGCATCATCGCCTCTTGCAGTCGGTAGCGGGGCTCGATGATACCTGGCGTGTCCAGGAGAACGATCTGATACGCCGGCGCCGAAAGAATGCCCAGGATGCGGTGCCGCGTCGTCTGCGGCTTGGGCGTCACGATCGACAATTTTTGACCGACGAGTGCGTTGATGAGCGTACTCTTGCCGACGTTGGGTTGGCCGATGAGGGCCGCGTAGCCGCAACGGTGGCCGGCGGGGACGTCGTCGGGAAGCAGGAGTTCGGGTTCCATGGTGGTGGGGTGGGAGAGTGGGAGTCGGTTATCCTTTGACGACGCGGAGCATCTCGCGGACGGCTTCCTCGAACCCTACGAGCAGGGCGCGGGCGACGATAGCGAACCCGATGGATACTTCGTGTATGTGGGGGACCGTGTGCTTGAAGAGTGCGTAATTCTGGTAGTCGAGTCCATGGCCGGCATGCACCCGCAGGCCCAGGGTGTGGGCATGAATGGATGCGGCGGCGAGGCGATCGGCCTGGGCCACACGTGTTTTCACCGTGCCTGCATTGGCGTAGTCGCCCGTATGGAGTTCGATGCAGGAGGCGCCGGCATCCGCGCAGGCGTCGATCTGCCCGAGGACCGGGTCGACAAAATAGGCCACTTCCTCGATACCGGCGTCGAAGAGCCGCCGGGTGACGATCTGAAGCCGGCTCCGGTGGGCCCGTACATCCAGCCCGCCTTCCGTAGTGATCTCCTGGCGTCGTTCCGGCACCAGTGTCGCCAGATGAGGCCTGATTTCGCAGCAAAATGCGACCACCTCTTCGTTCGTTGAAAGTTCGAAATCGAGCTTTGTGGTCACCGTCTCCTTGAGCAGGCGCACATCCCTGTCCGTGATGTGACGACGGTCCTCCCGCGGATGGAATACGATACCGTCCGCGCCGGCCTTCTCAGCCAGCACGGCGGCATGCACGGGATCCGGAAAGCGTGCTTGACGCGCATTTCTGAGGGTTGCCACGTGGTCAACGTTGATCAGGAGGTGCGTGGGTTCGAGCACGGCGTTTGGCGTCATCGGGCGAGCAACGTTTGGGCGACAAGGGGGTCTTGGAAGGCAAAAGGCGGAGATGAAACACGCATCACTCGTCGTTTGTTTTGGCTGCGATCTCAGATGGCTCCCGGGCGAAGTTGCTTTTAGAAAAGGCGCAGCCTATTTTCTCGCACACCACGTGCATCCTGGCGACTCACCCCCCTTACCACATTTATCCCACCGGGTACAGAGAAGACGCGATATGGCTTCCAAGAGCCTCCGAACGGGCCTGCAGTTGTTGCTCTGGCTGATGATCATTGGACTTTCCTACGTATTGTATTACTCCATCACGGAGCCTTACAAGATTGTTGAAGAGCAGGAGCGTGTGACAGCGCTGACTCGTCAGCGCATGGACATGGTCCGGCAAGTAGCCATTCAATACGAATCGAAGTACGACCGTTTCCCCCTGACACTGGATTCGCTTGCGTTATTTGCTTCGTCCGACTCCGCATTTCAGACGGTGCGTGAACAGTTGTTGAAAGGTCTGGTCGCGGATTCGCTCGTTCGTTCTCCGCGTACCGGGAAGATGTTCACGTACACGGCGAACGATACCTCCCGAGTCAAGACGTATCTCCTGCAGGACCCCGATTCCGATGATCGGATCGGTACGCTTGAGGCGGATATCACGCAGCTGAACGCGGCGAGCTGGGAATAACTTGTCCGATATCACCCCGATCGATCGCGAGGAGGGTGACATAGGGCGTGCGGAGACCGGGCATGGAAGCGCTCATCCAAGCGGCAGTCGACATCCACGACTCGACGCTGCGTTATGCAGAGGTCGAGCGTTCGGGTGCGTCTTTCCGACTGCTGAAGTTGGGTAGTTGTGAGTTCGACTTCGACATCATGCACGAACTCTCGAACGGCGCTCCCTCCGTCTACCTGGACACCCTGGGCGAAGCGCTGAACGATGTGTTTGCCCAGACGGAGGCGTCGGACCTACACGTCGTGTTGCACCCACCCGAATGTTACTCGTTCTTTACGCCGTTGCTGGTGGATTTGTCTGAAGAGGAGCGCCGAGGCCGGCTCCAGGATGAGGCCACGCTGCTCACGACGTTGGAGAGTCCCATGCCCCTTCATCTGACGGCGGACGTGGTTTTTACCGAATCCCTCGCTTCCGGCAAAACAGTCGAGTGGTTTCATGTGCTGGGTCTGCGAGAGGCGCTTCACAATCGGTTCGACCGCATACTGCGTACGCTTCCTCATCGGCGGTATCGGTTCAACCTGAGTACGCGAGGCGCGGCGAAGGTAGTGGAGTCGCTCCAGCGGGGTCCACGGTTCGAGTCTGCGGACCGCGCGGCGTTTAGCATGGCGGTGGGGTTCTACAGCAGCCACGTCGAATACACCGTGTGCCGGCAGCATCGCTGGTACCACAGCCACTTTACAGAGGCGGGCACGCCGGCCGATGCCGTCTATTATGCGCTGGCTCTGCTGAAACGGCTCCAGGTGCCCCGTTACTCCGTGCACGAGGTATTTTGTTACGGCGCTCTGCCGGGGGAAGAAGCGGTTGGCATGTTCAGCGATGTATTTAACACGACATGCCGTCCCCTGAATCCCATTGAGGTTGTCGAACTCGATGGACGCCGGCCGGGCGAGGGGTTTGCGGCGGAGGCCTATGCGCCCTGTATCGGCGCAGCCCTTTAGTGCCTTCCCTATTCCGTTCACGCTGATCCCCACCTACGTGTCAGGTCTACGCATCATTGGCGGCCGCTTGCGCCGGCGTACGTTCCGCGTTCCGAAAGGGCAGCTGACACGCCCCACCTCGGATCGTGCCAAGGAGTCGATCTTTAATATGATCGAGTCGCGCATAGATCTGGAAGACGCCTATGTGCTGGACCTCTTCTCCGGCACCGGCTCGCTGGCCTTCGAAGCCCTCAGCCGTGGCGCCGAAACCGCCACGCTGGTGGAGCACCAGGCCGCGGTGATGAAGTGCGCCCAGGAGAATGCCGCCGCGCTGGAGTTGTCGGACGCCTGCGTATTCGTCCGTGCCGATGTGTTGGTATACTTGAAGTCGCATCACGGACCGCCGTTCGACCTGATTCTGGCCGATCCGCCGTACGAATTCGATACATTGCCCCGCCTTCCCGATCTCATCCTTCCGAGGCTCAAGCCGGGTGGGTTGCTGGTGCTTGAACACGACAGCCGGCACCGGTTCGCGGACCATGAGGCTTTCGAAACGGCACGAGCCTACGGCCGTACTACGGTAAGCCTTTTTAACGCCCACTCGCCGGCGGGCGAGTAACCATCTGCCCTTCGCCATGGCCTTCGCCCTGTTCCCCGGCACCTTCGACCCGTTCACGAACGGCCACCTCGATGTGCTCGAGCGCGCGCGACGCCTGTTCGACGCCGTCGAGGTCACCGTGGCGGAGAATAGTAGCAAATCTCCCCTGTTCACGATCGAGGAGCGTTGTGCCCTGATCGAAGCCTCGACCAGCCATCTCACTGGAGTGACGGTCGCCCCTTTCTCCGGGCTGATTGTCGAACGCGCTCGCACGCTGGGGGCGGTGGCGCTGGTTCGGGGAGTCCGGGGGGTAACCGACTTCGACTACGAGTTGCGCCTCGCGGCGGCCAATCGCCGGCTGTACCCGGAATTGGAGACAGTATTCCTCATACCGTCAGAAGAAAATCTCTTGATAAATGCGACATTCGTGCGCGATATCCATCGGTGGCAGGGAGAGCTTGCATCCTTTGTTCCGCCCCCGGTGTTAGAGGCCCTGCGAATGAAACCGCCGCGGACGCACTGAGACGCCGTTCGCCGGCTTTCGCGCGTTCTGTTTCCGAGTCAAATCCACCCAGATCCCATGTCCGCACCCGCCCAGCCCATCGTTTTTAACCCCCGCGTCGCCGCCATGAAACCCTCGGCCACGCTCGCCATGACGGCCAAGGCGCTCGAACTGAAGCGCGCCGGCAAACCTGTCATCGGGCTGAGCGCCGGGGAGCCGGATTTTAACACGCCGGCGCCGATCGGTGAGGCCGCCATGAAGGCCATCCGCGACGGGTTCACGAAGTATACGCACGAGATGGGGATGCCGGAACTGCGCGAGCGCATCGCCCAGAAGTTGCTGCGCGACAATGGCCTGAGTTATCCCCCCGAGCAGATCATCTGCTCAAACGGCGCCAAGCAGTCCGTCGCCCTCGCCATCTCGGTCCTGTGCCGCCCCGGCGACGAGGTGTTGATCCCCGCGCCGTATTGGGTCAGCTACCCCGAAATGACCCGTTTCGCCGGCGCGGATCCGGTCATCCTCCCCACTACCGTTGAAGAGGAATACCGCATGAGTCCGGAAGCGTTGGAGGCCGCCATCACCGAACGCACCCGGCTGCTAATTCTTTGCTCCCCCTCGAACCCGACCGGCTCCGTGTACTCCCGCTCCGAACTGGAGGGCCTGGCAGAGGTCCTCCGCCGGCACGAGCAGGTGTACGTCCTGTCGGATGAAATCTATGAATACGTCATCTTCGACGCGGAGCATGTGTCGTTCGCCAGCCTGCCCGGGATGAAGGAGCGGACGGTTACGGTGAACGGGTTCTCGAAAGGGTACGCCATGACGGGCTGGCGGCTCGGGTATTTCGCGGCGGAGCCGGCTATCGTCAAGGCTGCTTCGAAACTCCAGGGTCAGTTCACCTCAGCGCCGTGTAGCATCACCCAGAAAGCCGGTGTCGCGGCGCTCGACATGCCGCGCGAGTCGATCGACACGATGGTCGATGCGTTCCGGCAGCGGCGCGACTTCGTGCTGGCAGAACTCAACGCCATTCCCGGCGTCCGCTGCCCGAAACCCGAAGGTGCGTTTTATCTATTCCCTAATATCGCGACGTTTTTAGGGAAGACGACGCCGGCGGGACGAACGATTGCGTCGAGCGACGATCTCTGCCTCTATCTGCTCGACGAGCACCTCGTGGCGCTCGTCCCGGGCAGCGGCTTTGGTGATCCCGAAGGCATTCGTATTTCGTACGCCGCCTCGATGAGTGATCTCCAGGAGGCCATGCGCCGGATCAAGGCCGGGCTTCAGGCTCTGTCGTGAACTTCCGGCCTGAACCTCTGGCCGAGCCGGACGTAGTCAGATCGTGCCCGCGAACTCCCCGCCCGGACGTTCGTACGTCCTGCATTCTCCCTGTATACAGACCGGCTGCCCGCTTTTGGAACCGACTCCGCCTTCTGCCGACCTTCTTGAACCGCGAAAACCGCTATTTACCGGATACCAGGATCCGGTATTCCCAAGGGATCGGTACTGGCTCCATCTGCTGTTGTTTGCGCTGACGCTGGCCTCGACAATCGTGGCCGGCGGGCAACTCGTGGGGCGATTCCTCATCTACCCGAACGCCGTTCCCGAGGACCCGTTCACCTGGCTGCGCGACCGGCAGTTCATCCTGGACGGGCTGCGCTTCGGGGCGTCGCTGCTGCTGTTCCTCACGATCCACGAATTCGGACACTACATTGCCGCGCGTATCCACGGGATCAACACGTCGTTGCCGTATTACATTCCGACCTTCATTTTCGGGCTCGGCACGTTAGGGGCGGTGATCCGGATTCGCGAACCGATTCCGGCGACGCGTACGTTATTCGATATCGGGGTGGCTGGCCCGCTGGCCGGCTTCGTGGCGGCGCTCGGGGTGTTGCTGTACGCGTTCGCGACGTTGCCGTCGCCGGCCTATATCATGGACCTACCCGGTCACGAGGCGCTGAAAGCGTACATCGAACAACACGGGGTATTCCCGGAGAGCAGCATGACTCTGATGGCGCCGCCTGAAGAAGGCGCGATGACCATTATCGTCGGCCAGACACCGCTCTATTGGCTCCTCTCTCGGTTTTTTGAGAATGTCCCGCCGATGGACGAGATGTACCACTATCCGATGTTATTTGCTGGCTGGATGGGGCTTTTTTTTACGGCGCTGAACCTGCTGCCCGTCGGCCAGCTCGATGGCGGGCACATCCTCTACACCCTCATCGGGCCGAAATGGCACTCGCGCATCGCGCGGTCGTTTGTGATCCTCCTGCTCATTTCCGGGGCGATCGGGTTTGTAGATGAAGGGTTTCCCTGGCTGGCGAGCGTGCATCCCTATCTGGGCCGGCTGGCGTGGTTTATCCTTGCCGCGGTGCTGTATTATTATCTCGCGCGCATCTTCCTCGGAAATCACCGGTTCATCGCGCCGAGCTTGCTCGGGATCATCGCGGTGGTGGTGCTGGTCCGCTCCCTGGCCGACGATCCGGCGTCGTACGGCTACACGGGGTGGTTGATCTGGTGTCTGCTGATCGTCACGTTGATTCGCGTGGACCACCCGCCGGTTCTGCGGCCGGAGCGCCTGACGCCGATGCGTCGCGTGCTCGCTCTTCTGAGCATCCTCATCTTCCTGTTGTGTTTCAGCTTCACCCCGCTCCGCGTGTTATGAGTGGCCGAGTCATGCGAACCGTACCCCTGCATCGATTTTTCCTCGCGTTGCACCGCGTGGCGCCGGCCGTGTTGTTGTTCACGCTGTTCTTAGTCACTCTGGCCTCATGCGACAGCGCGCCCGGACCTTCGGACGGATCGTCGATTCCTCCCTCGGTGTCGGGCTTCAGCTATACCCCTCGTTCGATCAACATCCTCGAAACGCCTCCGGGGCAGTTCGTGGGCAACAACGTCCGCATCCTGTTTACGGTTGCGGTCGATGCGACGGATGCCGACGGGGTGGTCTCGGAGGTGGTGCTGGTGCTTCGCAGCCCGACGGTCGACGCCGAGCCCGTGTTGACGCAGATGATGAATGGGTCGGGAAACGGTCCGTACCAGCTCACCCGAGAAGTCGAACTGCCCCGGGGCGAAACGGGAAATTATACACTGCTTATTTACGCGGTGGACGACGAGGGACAGCTCAGTAATCTGGTTCGAGGCACGTTCACGCTCGAAAACCGGGGCGAGCCGCCCGTGATCGCATCCGTCGAGGCGCCGGATACCGTACAACGGCCGGCGGCCGGCGAGCAGACGCTCGTCGAGATCGTCGCCGTCGTATCCGACCCGGACGGGTTGGCGAACCTCAGCCGGGTGGTGTTCTGGAATACGGCAGCGCCGGCGGACCGGTTCGATCTCGTCGACGATGGATTAAATGGTGGGGACGACGTGGCCGGCGACGGACGCTACACCATCACCGTCCAGGTGGCCAGCGACAACGCGCCCGGGCCGCGGGTGTTTGCTTTCCAGGCGACCGATCGGGCGGGGCTGGAGAGCAACGTCGTCGAGAAAACGATCACGATCGAGTAAGGGGTTTCAGGTTCCAGGTTACAGGTTTAATGATGATACGAGGTTTGGCCGTCCTATTCGTGTTGTTTTCCCTGGTCGTGTCAGTGCGGGCGCAAGTTCCGTCGCTGGAGGCGGCCGGCGTGCCGGGGATCGTGCGGAATAGCACGGCGAACCTGCATGCGCGTGGCGATTCGTTGTGGGTGGGCTCATTCCTCAATCTCACGACGGATGGAGGATCGACCTGGCTGCTGGCCGATGCGGACTCGCTCTTCGGGTCGCGCAACAGTGTGTTTTCGATCGATACCGAGGGCGATGTCGTGTGGGTCGGCCTCGGGTATCTGAGCGACGCGACGAGCGGCAGCTCGGAACAGTCGGCCGGCGGCTTCCTCGTTTCCACCGACGGCGGGCGCACGTTCACCTACCGATTCCCCCAGCTCGATAGCCCGGATAGCGACACGGAGACGTATGGCGTTTCGACCCTGCCGGCGTTGCCTGTCATCGTCCCGCAACAGAGTCCACCGTTCGACATCGATTACAACGCCGCCACCGACGAGGTCTGGGTAGCCGCCTGGGCCAGTGGCATTCGCCGCTCCGCCGACGGCGGACGGACGTGGCGCCGGGTCGTGTTGCCGCCGGATGACCTGGATTACATCCATCCCGATTCGACCTACAGTTTCGAGATCGAGCCGCGGCGCGGCCTGACCGGTTGGTTCAACTATCTCGGGTTTGGCGTGCTGTTGGATGAGACGCAGACGGTCTGGGCTGGCACGGTAGCCGGCGTCAACCGCTCCACGCCGGCCGACGTGACCTCCTCGGGCGAGCGCGCCTGGCGGCGGTTTTCGTTCGACGGCACCTCCGCGGGCCTCACCGGCAACTGGGTGATTTCGATCGAGGAACAGCCGCTCCCCGGGCGGAATGCCATCTGGATGGCCACGTGGGACGGCAGCGACGGCACCGGGCCGCGCCAACAATTTGGCGTCACCGTCACCCGAGACGGCGGCGAGACGTTCGAGCAGGTGCTGACTGACGAGCGCATCTTCGACTTCGCCTTCGCCGGCGACCGCATCTACGCCGCCGGTGAGGCCGGCCTGTTCATCACCGACGACGGTGGCGTCACCTGGCGCACGGTCCGGTATTTCAACGATCCCGCCCAGTCCGATCGCCCCATTCCGCCGGATGTCGAGGTCAATGCCGTCGAGGTCACCGCCAATGGCGACCTCTGGGTAGGCTCGACTGACGGGCTCTTTAAGAGCACGGATAGGGGAGCGACCTGGACGATCTTCCGCGTCGAAGTCCCGCTCCATCCGACGACCCCGACGGAGACGATCCCGGATGTGGACGTATTTGCCTATCCCAATCCGTTTTCGCCGCCGCAGGACCGATTCGTGCGGATCCGGTACGAGTTGGAAAGCGAGCGCGCCGTTTCGCTCCGGATCTTCGATTTTGAGATGAACCTGGTGCGCGAGCTGGAGGCCTCGGGGCAGGGGGCCGGCGTCCGCGAGACCACCTGGGACGGCGTGGACCGGAACGGGCTGCGCGTGGCGAATGGCGTGTATTTTTATGTCGTGAAGGCCGGCGACGCGTCGTATCGCGGTAAAATTCTAGTCATCGAGTAGGGTGGCATACGATATGATCAAAATCACATGTCATCCCGAGCGAAGCCCAGGGACCTCCCTCAGCCTGGTATGTCATCCCGAGCGAAGCCGAGGGACCTCCCTCAGCCTGGCGCTACTTCTCCTCCTCCTCGTACCCAACGCCGCCTCCGCCCAGTCCGCCGGCGCCTTCGCCCGGCTCGGTTTCGGCGCCCGGGGGATGGCGATGGGCAACGCACAGACCGCCGACGCCGCCGCCAGCGCGTTTTACAACCCCGCGCTAGCGCCCTTTGCCACCCGCCAGACACTGCAGGCTTCGGTCGCTCTGATGACGTTCGACCGGGAGCTTCAGCATCTCCAGTTCTCCTCTGTCCTGCCGCCAAGGGCAGGTATCGCGCTGGGGCTCATCCATGCCGGCGTGAACAACATCGACGGGCGCAACGAAAGCGGCTTTCATACGGAGGATTATGCGACCGACGAGTTCGCCGTGTTCATGGCGTTTGGCCTGAAGCTGGGCGAGCGGGTGAGTGGTGGGCTCGGGTTTCAGATTTTCAGGGCGGATTATTTCGCCGAGCTCGAGCCCGTGAATAGCGTGGGCATCGACATTGGGTTCACCGTGAAAGTCAGCGAGGCGCTTCGGGTGGGTGTCGTGGCGGACGACTTGCTGGCGAAGTACACCTGGGATACGTCGAGCCTGTTTACGAGCGGCGGCAAGCGGACGAGTGATGCGTTTCCCGCGCGGATTCGGCTGGCGGGTACGTACGCGCTGGCCGGCGGGAAAGGCGTGGTGTCGGCCGAGTACGAGTCGCGCGCGAGTCTGCTCGAGTTTCGCACCCGCGGGATCGAAGTGCGGGGCGGCGGACCGGTGGAAGTGATCGATATCGAGGATTTTTGGATCCAGGAGAGCCGCTTTCGGGTGGGCGGGGAGTACCGGTTGGCCGAGCCGTTCGCGGTTCGCGCCGGCGTGGACCGGATCGCCGCGTCGTCCAGCCGCATCCAGCCCACTGCCGGATTTGTGCTCGAGCAACCGATCGGTAACCTGGATGTCTGGTTTGAGTACGCCGTCGCCCTCGAACCGTACAGCGTCGGGACGATGCATGTTCTGGCGCTGCGGTTGTTTTTGTAATTTATCACAGTTTATCCCGACCGGACCCCCGATTTGATCGGGGGAAGCGGAGAGCCTGTCCCTGCGAAAGCGGGGGGACCTCCTGCCGAAGGGCACAACCGGCGCTCAACTCATCCATCATGCCTGCACGCCTCGCCATCTTCGCCCTCCTCCTCGCCTTGCTCCCCCTCTCCGCCTCGGCGCAGGCGGGGCTGGCGTTTTTGCGGATCGGCTCGAACGCGTCGGCGGCGGCGATGGGCGATGCACAGACGGCCAGCACGCGGGATGCGTTTTCGACCTACTGGAACCCCGCCGGCCTGGGTGGTCGCGCAGGCAACTCGGCCGCGTTTTCACACCATATCTGGATCGGGAGCACGCGGACGTATTCGGCGGCCGGCCGGTTTCAAGCCGGCGCTCAGGGCGGTTTCGGAGCGTTCGTGACGGCGATGGATAGCGGCGACCTCGAAGCCCGCGAAGGTCCGGGAGATCCTGAAGGGTTGTTTAATGCCCAGTTCGTGAGCGTGGGCGGGTCGTACGGCCTGGCGCTGGGCCCCGTGCGGCTCGGAGCGACGGCCAAGTTTCTGTCCGAGCGCATCTTCGCCAGCTCTGCCGAGGGGTATGCGTTCGACTTTGGGGCGCAGGCGGATCTGTTCGACGGCGGCATCCGACTCGGCGCGGCGCTTATGCACATTGGCGAGATGAACACCCTCAGCGCCGAGGCTACCGAGCTGCCCGCAACGGTCCGCGCTGGCGTGGCCGTATACCCCTTCCGGGTGGTGACGATGACCGACAACGCCGTGCTGCTAAACGCGTACTTCACGGGCGAAGTGTCCCACGTCCTCCCGACGGAAACGACCCGGATCCACGTGGGCGCGGCGGTGCAGGTGGAGGACCTCGTGATCATCCGCGCCGGCTACATCACCAACGACGAACTCCGCGGCCCGACGGTTGGCGGGGGGCTGGGGACCAGCGGGTTGCTGTTCGATTATGCGTTTGTGCCCTTCGACGGCGGGTTCGGTGGGGCGGGGCATGTGCTGAGCTTGCTGTATGCGTGGTGATGCGCGCGAGACCCTTTGGGTCTTCGAGATCCGAAGGGTCTGTTTTACCGGCCGTGAAAATGAAATCTAACCAACCGGGGATCGGGCCGGCGATTCGGAGTGTATCTTTGGCATGTCGCTGTAACCGAATCGGGTAATCGCCATGACCGATCTGCTCAAAAAGGCTATCGAAGCCGTTTCATCCCTGCCTGAGAACGATCAGGACCGCATCGCGGAGATGATCCTGGTCGAATCGTATCCCCAAAACGCCGATGAAGATCGATGGGAATGGATTGGGGGAAGACGGCCTACACCGGAAGAGATCAGACATGCCGTCGAGGGTATCAAGGAACTCAGTAAAACCTTAACGCTGGGCGGGATCAGCATCCGTGAATTGATCGAGGAAGGTCGGGTATGAGCGACAGGTTTGTCCTCGACGCGTCTGTTGCGCTGGCATGGTGTTTCCAGGACGAGGCGACGCCATTCACCCGGGCCCTGCTTGATCAGGTGCTGGATGGGGCAGTTGTTACGACGCCGTCCATTTGGCCCCTGGAGGTATCGAATGGAGTTCGCATCGCAGAGCGGCGTGGCCGTATCGGGGTTGCGGAAGGGGACCGGCTGATGGACTTTGTGCGGCACCTTTCCATTCGGGTCAAAAGAACGCGTACAGTGGAGATATTCGGTGATGTCGCGGATCTTGCCCGGTATGAACGCCTCACGGTATACGATGCGTCCTATCTCTATCTGGCTCGTAGCGAGGGGCTTCCCCTGGCATCGCTGGATGGGCCGTTGTGCGCCGCGGCTCGCCGGCAGGGAGTAGATGTATTACACTAGGCGTGTCGCTCTACATACATCCGGCTTGTGGCTGTAGCGATCGATAATAACCCACCAAAACCGGGAGGACGAGGATGCGACGACTATTGCTGATGCTTCTGCTTTTAAGTGGATGCTCTTTTTTGTCGGATAAAGACGTGATGAGGTGCCCGGTGGACATCTTGTCCCTATCGCTTGATGCCCCCCAGCGCGTCGTTGGTACATGGCAATGGGTAGAAGGACGAAACGATGCGTGTCAGTCGAATACGAAGTATCCTCTGAGCGAACCGCCGCGCTTGATTGTCACGGTTGACAGCGTCGTAAGGATTGGTTTTTCTTCCGAAAGCAGTCGTGAGGCTTATCCGTTGTCTATCCGGACGTCAACCATCGATTCTTTGCGGCACTTTCTGTTTTTCGATAGAAACATTGTGCTCTTAACTCCAGGCGATACGCTGCTTGTCGATGATCGCTATCTGGATGGCGGACAAGGATTATTCGTACGAAAATGAGGTAAGCGCTACCTCCCCAACACCGCGAACCCGAATCCATCCAATGCCAGGCGGCCGGTGTCGTTTACAGTTTCCCCGAACAGCGGGTGGTAGCCGGCGGCATCCACCTCCTCCAGGGAAAACGACTTCGCCTCGTCCGACAGGTTGAATACGGCCACGATGCGTTCTTCATCGAGGGAGCGGGAGAAGGCGTAGACCGTCGAGTCGGGGTGGGGGATGGTTGCGTAATCCCCAAACATCAGCGGTTGGTGGCGTTTGCGCAGTGCGATGAGGGCGCGGTAGAAGTGCCAGGTGGAGCCGGGCTCGTTTTTCTGGGCGGATAACGCGAGGCGTTCGATCTCCGGGGTGTTGAAGTAGGAGACGTCCCACCAGGGGCCCGTGTCCTTTGCGAAGGCCGCGATGCCGGCGTCTTCCGGGTTGGGCGTCCAGGGGAAGGCGTCGCGGACGGGGATGTGGTTGCCGTCGTGGCCCCACTCGCCGACGAGTCCCGGGAGGCCGAGCTCCTGGCCGTAATAAATCGAAGGGATGCCGGGGAGGAGTAGGTTCAGCGCGCCGGCGGCCCGGACCCTCCCCCGATCCCCCTCCATGGCGCTGGCCCACCGCTCCATGTCGTGGTTTTCGATGAAGTTGAGGAAATACCGGTCCTTCGGAATGCGGCGCATCGTTTCCTCGACGGCGGCTTTGATCTTCGTGGCGTTGAGTTCATCGCGGTCGGCCGGGTCGATGCGGCCGCCCATGTAGATCGTCGGAGCCCCGGAGATGGCGAAACGGATCGGGAAGCCGAAGCTGGCCGTGGCGCCGGTCTGGGCCATCATTTCTTCCCCGAATTCCAGCCAGTTAGACTGCTCACCGACGATGAACAGGTCCGGATTGATGGTGTAGACGTGGTCCAGGACGGGTTTCCAGACGTTGGCGTACATGCTCGTGAAAATGCCCTTGTAGTCCAGGTCGTCCATGATGTGATCGAGCCGGAATCCGTCGACGCCGTCGTCGAAGAGGCCGTCGCCGTTGGGGTCGACCCAGTGGGCGTAGAAGTCTTTCAGCCAGGAGCGGATTTCGGGGGCGTTCAGGTTGAGGAAGACGATGTTGAAGCGGACGTCCGGCCAGGCCTGGAGCGTCAGGAGCGAGTCGTCGGGGCCGGCGAACATCTGGGCAGGGCGTTCATTCCGGTCGTCGGCGTAGTAGATGTAGTTGGTGAAGGGCGAGGAGGGATTTTTGTACGAGTCGTCGAACCAGGGGTGCCCGTTGGCGGCGTACTGCGTCTCCATGTCCATGATGAACTTCAGGCCATGGGCGTGTACGGCGCGGACGAAGTCCAGGTACTCCTCCATCGTCCCGTATTCCGGGTCGATGGCCGTGTAGTCGGTGGGGAAGTAGTTATGGTAGAGGTTCGATTGGTACAGCGGCATGAACAGGATGGCCGTGACGCCCAATTCCTTGAGGTAGGGGAGTTTCTCCACGAAGCCGTTGAGGTCGCCGTGGCGGTCGCCGTTTGAATCGTAGAAGCTGCGCTGGCTGACGTGGTAGATGACCTCGTCGTGCCATCCGGGTTCGTCGATGGGGAGGTTGGGGCCGGCGGGGGCGCAGCCGGCGAGGAGGATTGCGAGGAAAAAGAGGGGGTGGCGCATGAG
>JAWXAX010000227.1 GCA_034439735.1 Rhodothermales bacterium
CAACCCGCCGATGCTGTTTAATCTGGATGAGGATCCCTCGGAGCAATACGACCGCGCCGCGCTACATCCAGAAATTCTGGCCGACCTCGCCGGCGAGGTGGCGCGCCATCAGGCCGACATGGTCGCCCGCCCGACGCAACTGGAGGCGCGGATCGAAAGCGAGTAACGTCCGTATCTCGCCACTTTTAAGCGGCATCGCAAGGAAGGTAATCCCTTCACGTTCAATGCAGAGATAGACTATGCAAATCACCGTCGAAACCACCGTCGCCGCCCCCCTCGCGGAAGCCTGGCGCGCCTACACCACCCCCGAAGACATCATCCAGTGGAACGCCGCTTCGGAGGACTGGCATACGACGGCCGCAACGGTCGATCTGCGGCCTGGCGGCGTGTTTTCCTCGCGCATGGAGGCGAAGGATGGAAGCATAGGGTTTGATTTTGCTGGCACCTACACCAGGGTCGTCCCGCATCGCCTGATCGAATACGATTTTGGGGACCGTAAAGCAGCGATCACCTTTGAGGAAGAGCCCGCCGGCGTCCGGGTGCGCGTCCGCTTCGACCCGGAGACCGAGCATCCCGTCGAGATGCAGCGGGACGGGTGGCAGGCTATCCTGAATAATTTCAAACGGCATGTCGAAGCCGGCGGGCGCTAAAGAGGAGTCCTATGCCCCGCCACGCCGTAACCTCCCCGAATGCCGCCACCGTCGGCCCCTACTCCCACGCCGTCTGGGCCGGCGAGCTGCTGTACCTGTCCGGCCAGACCCCCATCGACCCCGCCACCGGGAAACTCTCCGCGGGCGACCTGGGCGACCAGACGCGGCAGTGTTTCGTGAACCTGTTCGACGTGCTGACGGCCGCCGGCCTCACGCCGGCGGATGTGATCAAGGTCAACGTCTACCTCACCGACATGGCGGACTTCGCGGCGATGAACGCCGTCTACGCCGGCCAATTCGAACAGCCCTATCCGGCTCGAACCACGGTTGCCGTCGCAGGGCTCCCGCTCGGGGCGCGGGTGGAGATCGAGCTGGTGGCGCGAAGGCCAGCTTAAGTACGGCAGGAGTGTCCATGCGTGGCTCCTCTTGCCGGCGTATTCGCAATTGTCCCGGACTGCGCCTACTTTTGGATTTTACCCCATCTAACTGGAGCGCCAGTCCATGAAACGTCCTCATTCCATCTCCCGTCGCGGTTTTCTAACGAGTGCGTGCGCCGCCGCCGGCCTCGGCATTGTGGCCGTACCTCCCCCTCTGATCGCACAAACGCCAGCCCTTGATTCGGCGATGGGGCGCATACCCGCGAACCGGGTCGGGGTGCAGATCTATACCCTGAGGAATCTGCTCGATGAACATATGCTCGGTTTCGAAGGCGCGTTTGAGTTGCTTCAGGACATCGGCGTCACCAACGTTGAACTGGCCGGCCTGTTTATGGGCCAAACGCCGGCGGAACTTCGCAAGATGGCGGCCCGATACGGTATCGATATCGCCGGCAACCATTTCGGACCGAGGACGATGGACGGCGCGAACCCGTGGTACGACGCCGCCGGCCGCGCCGCGATCTTTGCCGATGCCCGGGCGCTCGGGCTGGAATTCGTCGGCACCGGCCACTACTACAACGTCCCGCTGACGGTAGACGGCTTCCGGCAGTTTGCGCAGACACTCAACGTGTGGGGGAAGGCGGCATCCGAGGTCGGGCTTAAATTCTACTACCACAACCACGACGGCGAATTCGCCCGGTACAATGGCCGGCCTATTTTTGATATCCTCCTCGAGGAGACCGACCCCGAGCACGTCCACTTCGAACTCGACCTTGCCTGGGCGGCCATCGCCGGCGAGGACATTTACGAGTTCGTGCCCCGTCATCAGCATCGCTTCCCGTTGTTCCATGTAAAGGACTTCTGGTTCGTCGACGACGGTCCACGCGAAACGAAGCCGAACACGCTGGCGGCCGGCAATCGATTTACCTTTGCCGATGTGGGCAAAGGCACCATCGACTGGCCGAGGCTGCTCTCGGGCCTCGAAAATCCGTCCAGGCATCTGTACTTCATCGAACGCGACGATGCAGGCGTCGATCGGCCGGCGGAAGGTTCGCCGAAACCGACCAACCCGGCGGGGCCGGTGAACACGGTCTGGTCCAGTTTTCGGTATCTGACCGAGCTAGAGTATTGAGGCACGAAGGTCTGGTATTCATCTCCGACTGATTGCGTATGAAAGCCATGTTCCTGTTGACGCTGATCCTGGCCTTCGCCCTTCTGGCCCCACGCCACACCTTCGCGCAGGAAGCCGGCGCTGCGCCTCCGGCCGGGCCGCGTCCGTTTGGCGGACCGATTGTTTTACACGAGGATGACGTCGCCGCCTTCCCCGAGCCGCCCGCCGGCTTCGATGCCGTGCGCGAGGATATCCCGCGTGGCGCGACGGAGATGATCGAATATGCCTCCAACACCGTCGGCACGACGCGTAAGATGTTGGTGTACACGCCTCCGGGGTATTCGGCGGACCAAACGTATCCGGTGTTGTACCTGCTCCATGGCATCGGCGGTGACGAAACCGAATGGGAGCGATTCGCGACGCCGGGCATCCTGCTGGACAACCTCATCGCCGACGGCCTTGCGCAGCCGATGATTATCGTGATGCCGAACGGTCGTGCGCAGCCAAACGACCGCGCCGAGGGCAATGTGTTTGCGTCCGCGCCGGCGTTCGCCGTGTTCGAGCGCGATCTGTTAGACGACGTGATCCCGGCTATCGAGTCGCGCTACAGCGCCTCAACCGCCCGGGAGGACCGCGCCCTGGCCGGCCTATCGATGGGCGGGGGGCAGACGTTGAATTTCGGGCTGGCGCATCTGGACACCTTCGCCTGGCTCGGCGCTTTTTCGTCGGCCCCCAACACGAAGCCGCCGTCGGAGCTGATCCCGGACCCGGAAGCGGTCAAAACGCAGCTGAAGTTCTTCATGCTCTCTTGTGGCAATCAAGACAGTCTGATCAACATCAGCCAGGGTTTGCACGCCTACCTGAAGGAGCACGATGTGCCCCACGTTTGGCATGTCGACGGTAACGCGCACGATCCCCCGCACTGGAAGAATAGCCTGTATTCTTTTGTGCAGGTGCTGTTCAAGTGATCGAACGGTTCGTACCTCTCAGTGGGCCGGTGGCATCCTGCCGGCGCACCCGCTATCTTGCTGGCCCGTTTTCATCTACAGGGTAATTCGTATGAAAGGGTTCTCACATGTTGTGTTTGTAGGGGCATTGTTTCTTGGTATGGCCGTGCCAGCCACCGCGCAGAACGCCGCCGCCCCGTCGCCCTGGACGCCTGATTATCCCCTCTGGGCGATGCTGTGGAACCCTGATTTCCCGCGTGAACCGACCAACGAGCAGCCCTACCACGCGCCGAACAGTTCCGAGACGTTCACGATGAAACACACACGGAATCTGTTTTTTTCGCCGGACTGGCACCCCGAGAATCACCCGTCGCTTCCAGACGTGGTGGCGAACGGCCGGCAACCCGAGGTGTGGGCCTGTGGCTCGTGCCACCGCGCCGAAGGCTCGGGCGGCCCGGAGAATGCGCCGATCGCGGGCCTTCCGGCCGCGTACATCGTCCAGCAAATGGTCGACTTCAAGAGCGGCGCCCGGATGTTCTCGGCGCCGCAGCGGAAGCCCATCCATGACATGACCCAGATCGGCCGGGCCATCACCGATGCCGAGATCCAGGAGGCGGCGGCGTATTTCGCGGCGCTAAAGCTCGAACCCATCCTCACGGTCGTTGAAGCCGACACGATCCCGAAAACGGTAATCGCCGGCTTGATTTACGCGAAGGACCCCGCCGGCGGCACCGAGCCGCTCGGCGACCGCATCGTCGAAATGCCGAACGACCTGAAGCAGTTCGAGATGCGCGACTCGTGGTCGACCTTCACCGTCTATGTGCCGGTCGGCAGCATCGCGAAGGGGAGGGCCCTGGTGTATTCCGGCGGCGCTAACGGGAAAGCCCCATGCACCGTCTGCCACGGCCCCGATCTAAAGGGCCTCGGGCCCATCCCGGGCATTGCCGGCCGGTCGCCGAGTTACCTCATGCGGCAGCTCATGGATTTTCAGCTCGGCGCCCGGGCCGGCAGCTGGAGCCCCCTGATGAAACCCCAGGTGGAGCCGCTCACCATCGACGATATGACCAATCTGGTGGCGTACCTGGCGTCGCTCGCACCGTAAAACGGTCATCAACCCATGACCATTCCTTTCGACAACACCTATGCCCGCGAGCTGGAGGGACTGTACGTCCCGTGGCAGGGCGCGGCCGTTCCGAAGCCCGAGGTCCTCCGGCTGAACGCGGTACTGGCGGAAGAACTCGGGCTGGACCCGACGGCGTTGCGGTCGCCAGAAGGTGCGGCTACCTTTGCAGGCAGCCTCGCTCCCGAAGGCGCCTCGCCGCTGGCGCAGGCCTACGCCGGCTTCCAGTTCGGTGGGTTTTCGCCGCAGCTGGGGGATGGGCGGGCGCTGCTCC